>JBEHWO010000011.1:0-45884 GCA_040217695.1 Vulcanimicrobiota bacterium
TAAAGATAGTGAAAAATCGTCCGGCCTTTTCTGATTTAAATACCATTAATCTATCTATACCGAGAGAAATCAGAATCAAAACGAAAGGAAACAGAGGTATGATAAATCTGAATTCTTTGTGAGAAATGACGGAAAAACACAGGAGATAAAAAATAAACACAGATAAACAAAAAATAGATCTCGAGGCTCCTGCAATAAAAAACAGTATAAATATAAATAAGAGAAGTTCCTCCAGAATATGTTCCCTCACAAGAAGAATTTTAAGATACCAGTACACCGGCTCAGAGCCAAACCAGGCAGAACTTTTATTTTCAAGAATGTTAAACCTGAAATATTCGACAGGAGCATGGAATAAAGAGCCCCAGGTGAAAAAGTCAACTATTCCTGAACATAATAAAACCAGACCAGAAGATATAATAAACCATATTATAGATATACAATCCCCTTTTATGCAAAGAAAAATCAGGATGGGAATAAAAAAAACTCCGCTCGGGAAACGAATTACAAAAGCTATTCCGAGAGATATTCCTGCCGTTATAATTACTGACCTGAGCATAAGCATTTAATAAGTGTCTTCCTCCCGTCACGCGTTACGCGTTACGCGTCACGAGAGAAGATATGTATTATTTATGCTCACCACAGTAAAAGACGACCGGGCATTTTTCTATATATCAGGGCCATAGATAACATAATAAAATTCAGGCTCAGTGACTCGGAAAGAGGTCTGTGGGCATATACGGTAATAAGAGGGCATGTTGCACCTGATAAAGCAGATATGACTCCAACCTTTATTCCACCTGCTTCTTTCCCGATTATAAACATGGAATAAACGGTAATTAAAGACAGAAAAATATTGAATAAATAAATCACGCCGGCCAGATAGATAGAATCATTTATGCCGGATAAATTACTTATTTTCAATATAACCATATAGATAAAAGGAAGAAACCAGGAACGAATACCTTCTGTCCATTCCCAGGCCATCATGCCGTATCCGAAGGCCAGTTTATGAGCAGGTTCAATAGTTTGAAAGATTTCGTCAGGATGTACGCTGGCAGCGGAATATTCCATCACCAGAAGACGTATTATAAAAGTAAATAAAAGAATTAAACATATAAATAGTAAGATATTTTCTTACCATAATTAAAGCCCTTTGCAGAAATCTATTTCTTTTTTTGCATCGGGAACCTTCTGATCGCCCGGCGCACGTTTTATAAACTCTTCAAAAGCATCTATGGCTTTATCATAGATGGCTCTTTTCTTATAAGAAAGGCCAAGACCGTAATAAGCTTCAGCATTTTTCGAATTTTTCTCTATGGCTTTAAGATAGTAACCGGTAGATTTCTTCCAGTCTTCTTTTACATAATAAGCACTTCCCAGATTTATATATGTCCTGTCATCCGATGGGTCAATCTTTTCCGCCATGTGAAATTCCTTTATAGCTTCATCTATTTTTCCCTGACCGGCATATATGGCACCTGAATTATTATGACTCCCGGACAGTTCAGGAGCTTTTTTATATTCCCTGAGAGCATCCTCTATCAGTCCTTTTTTCCTGTAAATATGACCGAGTCCGAGATGAGCCTGTTGATTATCGGGATCCTTTTTAAGTACTTTTTTATACTCTTCCATGGCATTCTGCAGTTTTTCCTGTTTTCTATAAGTATCTCCCATGAGAAGCACTGCTTCAATATTATCAGGATCGTCTTTCAAAATCTTTCCGAGAAGTTCCATTGCCTCTGTATATTTGCCTTTTTCATAATATTCCCTGGCAGTATCTGTACCATTATCCGAAGAATTCATATAAGGAGTCAGAGTCATTACCGACACAGGAGAAGAATTCATATAAGGAGTCGGAGTCATTACCGACACAGGATATAAAAAATGTTTCAATATAATAGTAGCTGCAATTGAGATTAAACCGCAGAAAAAAATCGGGATAACAAGTAAAAATATCGCCTTATTAAAATGTTTCTTTCTGTCAGGCAAAGGCATGGCAACAGTATTACCTGCAATCACCTCTTCATGAGAAAGGGTAATTTCCGTTTCCTCCGGTTTTACAGGCAGATTACAGGATACAGAAGGAGAAACTATGGTTTTTTCATCATCTTCATCAAATTCCCTGTCAATACCTTTCAGGACATGAAGTTTTTCTGTTACCTCTTTCCTGAGAGCTTCCGGTAAAGAAAGTTTTATCAATCTATTATAATGTTCCACCGATTTATCGATAAAACCAAGTTTTTCACAGCATGTGGCAACATGGTAAAGAATTACATAATTATCACTGTCATATTCAAGTGCCTTGAGATATTCGAAATTTGCATTGAAGAAATCCCCGGCATGTTCGTATTTCTCTCCTTTAAGAAGGTGTTCGTCTATTTTATCACGGCTTTTCTTAATCTCTCTTATATGAATAAGATCTTTTTTAAATTCTTCTATCGATTGATACCTGTCGGAAATTTTAATTTCTATAGATTTATTGATTATTCTGCTCATGCCCTGTGATAAGGAAGGATTCTGTTCTTCTACAGGAGGGAAATGAGGACCCACTTCCTTCGGATGAACCTTTGTCAGAAGATGATATACTGTAACACCAAGGGAATAAATATCACTTCTCTTTTCCGCTTTCCCTGCCCATTGTTCAGGAGGAGCATAGCCTTCCGTATAAAGGGCATATTTTGTCGTATCCGCTCCCGGCCCTGCAAAAACCTTTGCTATGCCGAAATCTATAAGCTTTACGTCACCTTCCTCTGTTACCATAATATTATCGGGCTTAATGTCTCTGAACAATATGGGTTCAGGTCTGTTATGGAGATATTCAAGAACATCCGCTACAGACAGACACCATGTCAGCACCTGATCTTCAGAGAAAAATTCATTTTCAGGAAGATTTCTCAGGAGTTTCTTCAGAGTTTCACCTTTTACATAATCCATGACAAGATATAATTTATTTTCTTCTATAAAAAAATCTGTTATTGCCGGTATACAGGGGTGTTCCAGCGCGGAGAGTATTTCTGCTTCTATGCGAAAACTTCTTTCAATCACGGAAGGGTCAGGGCCTTCTCTTGACATTTCCTTTACAGCTCTGTATTTGCCTGAAAGAGCCGTATCACGGGCAAGATAAACAACACCGAAACCGCCTCCTGCAATACCTCTTATTATTAAATAACGGTTATTCAGTATCTTCCCTATGGAAGGATAAAATGTAATATCTTTCAGACTTTTTTCACTTTTATATTCTAACAGTAAATAACTGCTTCCGCCTTCGGAGAATACATCTATTATGGCGGGAGAAGAAGGTCTTCTGGATAAAGTGGCAGCATGTTTGCTCATTTCTTTAAACTCCACTACGGCAGTATTATAAAGAGGATTTGATGTATCACCGGGGAGTTTTCTCAGGATAAATTTTTCCCCTCCCGCCCTGTCTTCAACCAGATAAACAGAGTCATATTCGTCATCATTTATAGTGTGTATAATATTAAATTTTTCAAATTTTTCTTTCACAGTTATTTTCTCCTGATTATATTTGAAAATCGTAACGCGTAATGCGTAACGTGTGACGCGTCATGATTATAAATATATGATTATTTATTTTTTTACACCCCCCTGGTGAGTGGAAGTATTCTATTACTTTCCCACCATTACAAAAGGAGCCCAGAAAAACGGGTGAGAATAACTTAATCTGTTTCCTTCAATCACTTCTGTTTCCTTCATAAGAGTAATTTTTGCTTTTCTTAACGCTTCTGCTTTTGTCATGCCGGCCATGAGATTTTTATAAAATATCTCCATTAACCTCGCAGTAGAAGCACTTTCAACACTCCATAAACTTACGACAACAGCATGAGAACCGGCATACATGAAAGCTCTTGTAAGACCTATGACACCTTCTCCTGTCCTTATTTTTCCCAGTCCCGTTTCACAGGCACTGAGTACTACAAGCTCAGATTTCAGATTCAGATTCAGAACCTCCATGGCTCTCAGAAAACCATCTTCATCTTTAGTTCCTTTAAGGGTAAAGACAAGACCTGAATACATGGGATTCTCTTCGTCTAAAAATCCATGTGTCGCAAAAAGAAGGTATCTGTAATCGGAAGATTTACTCTTTACATTCTCTTCGGTAGCATTTATACCTGTATAAATCTCTGTCTTACCCGATTTCCTGAAAAGGTCACATATATTTTTCACCTCTTTCTCCGTGCCGGGAAGAGGAGGAAAATAATAATTCTCTCGTCCCTGAAGTCTGATAAAATTATTCATTCCAGGTATAATACGCACATCGGGAATAACAGTAAAATCAGGATTGCCGAAACCGAGAAATGTACCGCCGGGCTTTTCTTTCCTTTCCCTTAAAGAAGGGTCAAGCAATGTAGCAGATGGTATATAGGAAATACTGTATTTTTCAATTACATATTTATTTGCTGAAAAACCGGAAAAGGTAATTTGCCTGTCACTCTCTTTTCCCTTTTCTGTTATGAGTGCCTCAAAGGGCAGATAATAAAGTATTCCGTCAGGAACTATAAAGAGTTCTGCATTATCAGGTATGGATACTTTCTCCAGAACAGGTTTAAATATTAAAGAATAAAGTTCCGCTAAATTCCTGTCATCACATTTAGATAAAATATCAATAAAAACACTCTCTTTGCCTTTCAATTCTTCAAAGGGCTTTCTGAAATCTTCGATTTTTTTATTCAATTCATCCGATGGTACAGGTATTTCTACAAAAGAAAAGGACTTTTTTGAAATTACCCATACATCCAGTTTATCATTCTTTATGAAATATTCGAGAATAAACTGATTCTCAGTTAAAACCTTCTGCTGTATTTCGTCAGGTGTAAGAGGTTTTTTTATCCCTGTAAGGAATGAATATGAAGGATTTGACAGGAGTAACTCCTGCTGAAGAGATTTAAATTCTTCTCTTGTTTTAAGAAGTTTTCCCTGCAGTTCTCTCACATATTCTTCATCAGGTTTTACACGGGAATGTTCACGGATAAGAGCGGATTGAAGATAATTCATCTCCCCCTGAAGTTTTTTATCCTTTTCCAGCAGTTCCGGCTTTACACCTTTTTTTATATCCACTCTCGCTCCCGTAATGGCATCGAGAAGTGATCGTGCCCTTGCCATTTCCAGATAGTAAAAAGCTTCTTTATATTTTCCCTCTTCAATCAAAAAATTAATTATATGCCTGTAATAGGGCATAAATTTTTCACTGAAGGATTCCTTAAATTCTTCAAGTCTTATTTCTCCTCTTATTTTTTCAAGTTCTTCTATGGCTCCCCTGTAACACTCTTCTGCCATTGCAGCCTGGCCGGTTTTTTCATAAATAGAACCGAGATTCTGAAGTGTTTTTACCGTGCCAAAAGGGTTGCCGGCTGATTTATAAAAATCCAGACATTCTTTATAGGCTTTTATAGAATCATCTGTGCGGCCATGTTTATCATAAAGTAATGCCACATTGAAGAGTCCATCTATTCTTCCGCCTTTATCACCTGCCTCTTTTGCAATAACCATAACCCTGTCATAGATGCCCAGAGATCCTTCGTCATCCCCTTTAAGCAGACTGGTTCTGGCAATCTCACGTAAAGCTTTATATTCCCTGACAGTGTCTCCCATATCTTTAACCACTTTTCTTGCTTCCCTGTATTTTGAAAGACCTTCTTCATAATAACCATATTCCTGACATATATCGCCTGTTCTCATTAACAGCTCATAACTTATGGATGGAGAACTTTTTGCTATATTCAAAGCTTCCTGAAGTTTTTGCAGACCCGTTTCCTTATCGCCGGATTTGATATAATCTTCACCTGTTTTGCATAGAAGAAGGCCTATATTCTCTATATCATTTAATTCAATGAACATTGACAGACTGTCTGTATAACATTTTAAAGACTCCGAGTAGAGTCCGAGTTCACTGTAAATATCACCGGTATGAGATAAAGAGGCAGCCATACCTTTCTTATCCGAAATTTCTTCATATAATGACATGGCACCTTTACAGGATTTTAAAGATTCTTCATAGAGTCTGAGATTGAGGTAAACCTGGCTTTTATTTATTAAAGAAAAAGCTTCCCTGTCTTTTTTTGATAATTTTCTGAAAGTATCACAGGCATTACCGTAAGAGGTAAGAGAATTTTCATAAAGACAGAGAGAAAAATATACTTCTCCCAGGGAAAGATAACACTCTCCGGCTCCGTTAAGATCCCCTGAAGAAAAATACAGGGAAAGGGCTTTTTCATATTCTTCCCTTGCTGTATCAAATCTGTAATGCTTATAGGCTTCAATACCGGATTTTAAATGTAATAAAGGATCTTCGGAAGATAATAAAGGGAAGGTAACTATCCATATGATTAATATTATTATAGCAGGTCTTATCATAAATATATCACCTCTCGTGAAAAATCTTTATCTAAAGAGTATAGCAGCCGTAAATTATTAATTCAAGATTATTTTTATGACAACGCGACTTTGTGGCTCTAAAAAATATTATAATTACTTCAAACATAATAATTTTATGATATAATATAAACAAATTCAATGTTTAGGAGGTTAATTATATTGAAAAAATTCATTATAACTGTTATGTTTCTTATAATGGGAATGGTTTATGTCTTGCCTGCAAATGCGGAAAGTGCAGACGATTGGATTAAATACGGGAATCAACTGTATTCCCAGGGAAAATATGCAGATGCTATTAAATACTATGATGCAGCTATTGGTGTAGACGCAAATAATATAAGAGCATGGACCAATAAAGGCAATGCACTCTATGCCCTGGGACGATATAATGAAGCAGTAACATGCTATGATAAAGTGCTGACTATAAACCCTGATAATAAAACTGCCCAGCAATATAAAAGCAAAATTTTACAGGGACAGCAACAGGGACAGCAGCAGGAACAGCAGCAGGAACAGCAGCAGGGAGCAGACAATATAATCGAAGCAGGCAGAGTAGGACCTTTTCAACTGGGCGGAGTATCTCTTGAACAGGTAAAAAGTGCCCTGGGGAATCCGGCAAAAATTGAAGATAACAAGAATGCTTCATCTGTAGTCTGTTATTACACAGGTCAGGGGCTCATAATGTATTTTAGCGGCGGTTATGCTCTGGCCAATGTCATAACAACAAGTCCTTCCTATCAGACAAGAAAAAACATAAAAGTAGGTTCAAGGATTGAAGATGTAAGAAAAGCCTATGAAGGCACAGAGGTTTTATTAAGTGAAACTACTCAGTATAATTATTTAAAAAATGTACTTCCTTCTACCTTCGGAGTATATTTGAGTTATGAAGGTATAAAATTTATTTTTGGCCAGGGATACAGTGTAATCGGGATTGAAATAGGAAATTAAAAAAAAAATTTAAAAATTTGTAAGCTAGGGACTATATTTTTTTTTTTTATGTGTTATAATAGCAGAGTTGAGTTGTTTATGAGAAAGTCTCCTTACCGGAAGGTTCCTGAAATTATAAGACTTCACGGTTATGACGAGCTTCGATATAAATAGCCGGAAGTATTATAATATCCAGTTAAATCTGGAGGAAGGAGCCATCATTTATGGCAAAAAATATTTATGTAGGAAATCTGTCTTATGATACAGATGAAAGCACACTCGAGAAATTGTTCTCAGAATTCGGAGCAGTAGACTCCATAAGATTAATCGTTGACAGAGACACAGGCCGTTCAAAAGGTTTCGCTTTTGTAGAAATGGGAACAGACGAAGAAGGTAATTCCGCAATAGAAACTCTTAATGAAAAAGAAGTTGACGGAAGACGCCTTATAGTAAACGAAGCCAGAGAAAGACAGGGCGGCGGCGGCGGAAGAAAACCCGGCGGTAACGGCGGCGGAAGAAATTTCAGAGGCGGCGGCGGCGGCGGTCGTTTTAACAGAGACGATAGAAGATATTAATTTTTTAATTAATATATAAATAAAAAGGTGAGATTTAAGATCTCATCTTTTTATTTTGTTATGAAGAGATATAGAGAGAAGTATAAGCTTTAACATTAAATTTGGATTTACAGCCCTTATAACTCATATAACGTATTTTTCCGAAAATATCTCTTTCTCCCCAGGCTCTGTCATGAAGACCGCCTATTGCCCAGGCTATACCTGTATATCCGTTTGTGTCTCTTCCGTCCAGCTCATATTTATCATTCAAATAAATGGCCGTCTCAAGAGCTTCTTCAGGTGAACCGCTCCATTCCAGAATCTTTTTTGCCCAGTACATCCTCATATAGCCATGCATTTTGCCTCGTTCTATCATTTCTATTTGAGCAGCATTCCAGAGCTCATCATGAGTATTTCCCGATTCAAATTCTTCACGGGAATATATATAATCTCTTCTGTCATTCCTGTGGTCATTCAGGGTTTTTCGTGCCCACCCGGGAAAAGCTTCAAAAGAATCATAATGGTCCGTATAAAAACAGAAATTATCTGACAGTTCACGCCTTACAATAAGTTCTTCCAGGAAAGAGCCGGAACTTTTTAAATCAGATGCATTCCTGTACAGTTCAATTGCCATTTTCTGGGAAGAAATCTGACCGAAATGAAGATAGGGAGACATACCAGAAAGTCCGTCTTTAGCCGGGTCATTTCTATCTTCGGAATAACGGGGCAGCTTTTCTGAAAGAAAATGATTGAATAGTTTTTCTGCTCCTTTTTCGCCGGACCGGTAAAATTTATTCACACTTCCGTATACATGAAATTTTTTCATAATAAAATTCCAGTCATTTTTTATTATATCTCCGGGGAAAGAATGTTTCTCTACTTCCGGAAATTCATCTAAAAATTCCGGTAATGCTCTGTAAATCTTTGATCTTATGGTATAGGCACCGAATTCTCTTTTTACTGAAGCTATCCAGCAGGGAACAATATTTCTTCCGTCTACTTCGTAAAAGGGAATATTAATTTTAAGGGAAACAGATTTTTTCCATTCTTTCTTGATTTTCAGAGGATCAAAATCAGTTACAAGAGTGCCTCCGTTGAAATCCCTGATAAAATCAGGTATCTTTTCTTCCGGTTTACCTGAAAGTAAATAAAAGGGAATATTTTTCTTTAAAAGAATTTTTTCTACTTCCATAAGGCCTTCAAGCATGAAAATATAGGCCCGTGACATGGCATGAAGAAAATCAGGAACAAGGCAGAACACCACATAAAGAGGACTTTTATGCTCAATAGCAAGAGACTGTGCAAACAGAAGAGGCCAGTTATTACCGACACGCTGTTCACGGCTCATCCAGTAAATAACAGCGTTCTTATTCTCATGCCCTTCTTTTATCAGTCTTACCCTTTTTTTATTCATAATGCTTCTCTGGCAATTTCTCTTATAAGTTGAATAAACTTCGGATGCTCTCCTAAAGGAGAAAGAATTTCAATGTTTAAATCAGGCCATCTGTCTTTAAGAGATTTTATCTTCAATGGTATATCCCTTTCCACATGGCCTCCCGCAGACATAAAGAGCGGGAGAAAAGAAAGATTTAAAAATCCGTCTTTAACTGCTTCTTCCACTGTTTCTTCAAGAGTCGGAGGCACAAACTGCATACAGGCAAGACGGACATTATTTTCTCCCATATCTTCTTTAAGGATATGTTCAAGTTTTTTAAAGGGCAAAATCCATGAAGGATCTTTACTGCCATGGACTATCAGTATAAGCCTTTTTTCATTCTTTAACATATAATTACCTCACAGTTTATAACACATCATGCATTACACATAATGGATTATGTTGTAAAAATTACGGTATATCTTTTGTCCTTATGTATCATATTTATACATAACGTTTTTGCTCCCGTCACGCGTTACGCGTCACGATGAATAAGATTCTGTTTACTAACGACCATGACCTGTTCGGTCACAACGAAGTATGAGAATGTGTTCCTCCCGTAACGCGTAACGCGTAACGCGTTACGATTCTCATATAAATTTATCTGTTATGGTACCAGGTAATTACATCATTTTTAAAACAGAAGATTTTTTCCTGTTTCACTATATATGTTTATTATATTACAGACCATTCTAATATAATATTATATTATTCGTTCGTTAAAAAGCTTTCCCTTTATTGAAGGATATTAAATATAAAGAAAGAATTTAATGGTAATAAAAATAAACAGCAGGAGGACTAGATACATGGCTAAAGTTTGGATTAATCCGGCTTTCAAAGATAAAATGCCGGAAGGATTTAATAAGAGACCTGTCAGTAAAGATTTCAAAAAAGAAGATAGGAAAGAAGGCCCCAGAAAATTTGACAGAAAAAAACAGGTAAAACCGCCGGAAAAAAAATCGCCTCTCAGAGAACCGGGCCCGGATCCGCTGCTTGAACTTAAGCTTCTACAATACCTGAAACATAATAATGCAGCTATAGAAGCACATTTTATCGAAGGTATAGACATAAAAGGTAAGATAAAATGGTTTTCCGATTTTATGCTCTGTATTGAAACGGACAACGGAAAGAATGTAATATGTAACAGATTAATGATGATCTATTACAGACATTTAGATTGCAAAAGTCCCTCTGAGAAAGAAGTCAGAGAACTGCCTGAGCCTGATATTGCTAACATTGAAATAACGTCGATGCAGCAGTTAAAAGACAATAAAACTCCTCTTACATTTCATATGAAACATGATGTCATATTAAAAGGAACACTTGAATGGTATGAAAAGCTTATCTATCACGTAAGAAGTATTGACGGAGATAAAGATTATAATATACAAAAATCCTCTCTTATTTATTTTGAGGAGGTGGCACCTTAATGACTGAAATAGAGGAAAAAACTAAAGAAGAAGGAAAAGCTAAAACATTTATTGTATATAACTCTATCAATCTTCTTACAAAATATAAAATAGCTGATAGCACCCTCATACTGCATCTTACAAATGGTAAAACTATTACAGGAAAAATGAGATGGTATGACGATTATGCAATTAAAATTATTCTCTCAGACGGAACGGGAAGTGTTACTGTACCCATACATAATATCATATATTACGAATGTAATCATATACAGCTGGAAGGAGAACAGGATAAAATATCCAGAGTTTTCAGAGGTGTTCCCAAATGTACCAACAAAGAAATTTCTCAATTAACAAAATACAAAAAGAATAATGAACTCATACATTTTTATATGGAAGATAATGTGGAAATAAAAGGCAGATTGAAATGGTTTGTAGATTACCTTTACTGTATAGAACCTGATAACAGGGAACCGGACTGTCAGATAGTAAAAAGGCATATTGTTTACTATAAAAAAATTGAGGCTCCAAAAGCAGAAAGAACCGAAAAAGGGCATATAAAGGCACTGGTAAAAGACAGGGGATTCGGCTTTATTACATCCGGTAAAGAAGATATTTTCTTCCACTATTCGGAACTGGCAGATAAAGAAATAGAACCTGAAACAGGCAGCGAGGTTCACTTTGGAATAAAGGAAACACCTAAAGGAAAGGTAGCAGTAAACATAAAAATATCGTAACCCGTTACAGGAGCAGAAGCGTTATATCGGCATATGATACGTTACGACACCGGACAAGCTGTGAGCCTGTCTCCTCCCGTCACGCGTCACGATTACAACCAGTGGAATAATTACCGTTATAAACACCTGAGTGCTGCCAGAGGTAAATACAACACCGGGTAATCTGTGAGCCTGTCTCCTCCCGTGACGCGTCACGCGTTACGCGTCACGACTATAACCAGTGGAATAATTACCGTTATAAGCACTAAGAATGACTTCCTTCTTCCACCGGCTCTTTAGATTCTTTTGAAAAAGAAAATATAAAGAGAACAGCAGCCAGAACTATATAGGCAGCAGTAAACTGGTATGGTATTTCCCGTGCCACACCTTCAAGATTCCATGGTAAATACATGTTTCCGTTCGGCATAGCCGAATGGATAATACCAAAGAAAGTAAGTGCTGCCGCTATTAAAATAAATACACAGGCATGGCGTATTTTTCTGTCAATCATAAAAGAAACAAAAGCTCCCCACAGCATGGCAGTAAGGATAAAGCCGTTCCCTAAAGCCACTGTTACAAGTATTTCAGGCAGTTCTTTACCTCCTGTATTGGAAAGTAATGCCTGAAATTTTTCAACAGGAACAATATCAGGGGTGCCATATTTTATGGCAAGAAGTCTTGCCACAGTCGGGAAATAAGCAAAAGCAACGGCAGGAGCATGGGCTGCAGGACATGCAATGAAAGCCTGGGCCATTATTTCCAGAGCAACAAAAATCAAAATAGGAGCAAGTACTGCCCTTGGTATAAGTTCTACAATAAATGATACATAACCGAATATGCCTCCGAGTCCTATAAAAAGCCCTGTAATTATTGTATAACCTACCCTGCTTCCCATAGCTTTGTAGGCAGGCTGTCCTATATACGGTGTGGACTGGGCAACACCTCCGAATATGCCTGCAAGTAATGTGGCAATAGCCTCTGTAAGCAGAATATCTCTTGTGCTGAAATCATCACCTGCCACTCTGGCACTTTCTGTAACATTTATCCCTCCCACTACCGTAAGTATTGCAAAAGGAAGAGCAATGGGAAGGTATGTGAGAGCATCTTTTAATCCATAGATGAAACCGATGGTAGGAATGGGTAAACCGAAATGTAATTCCATTACGGGAGCCTTATAGGTACATCCCACCACACCCATCGGGCCAAGTATATAATAGAAAATTGTCCCTATAGCTACTGCAGAAAAAACACCGGGAATATTCCAGGGAAGTTTAATTCTTGCTATGAGATTATATAAAATAATTCCCATAGCGATCATACCTACGACAGGAAGACCGAATACATCCACCAGTGGCACAAACCCTATAAGAGCAAGACCTATGCCTGCAAGAGAACCGAGAAGACCTGCCTGAGGAACTGCCTTCTGTACCCATCCGCCTATGAAAGAAAAGACAAATTTAAAAACCCCTATGAGAACCATGGTAGCCATACCTACATACCAGGTCATAATGGCTGCGTCTTCTACATTCATACCCTTCCCCTTCATAAAGAGAAAACATGGCCCGAGAACGGTAAGGGCAATGCCTATGGTAGAAGGTGTATCAAGTCCCAGAGGCATGGCAGTAACTTCATTATTACCTGTTTTCTTTGCCAGCCTGATGGCCATCCAGCTGTAAACAAGATCGCCGAATAAAACTCCCAGGGCAGTGCCGGGAAACATCTTCTGATAAACTATATGAGCAGGAAAACCAAAACCGAATACCAGAATACCTGCAAGAAATGACAGAACTGTCATATTGTCAAACATAAGACCGAAAAATCCGTTTAAATCACCGGGAACAAACAGTTTATAATTACTCTTTTTTTCCAATTATCTATTCATCCTTTCTATAAATAAAGTTTAAAGTTGAGAGTTGAGAGTTGAGGGTTTAAAGAAACACTGAACTATAAACTATAAACTATAAACCTTAAAACTTTAAACTATAAACCTTAAACTTTAAACTTCTACCTTTCACCGGGATCATAGGGCACACCGCTTGCCGCAGGAGGCCTTGATCTGCCTATAACTCCTGCTATGGCTATAATAGTAAGCACATATGGTATCATGAGCATAAATTCAGACGGTACAGGCACCTTGCCCTGAAGAGTACTCTGAAGATTATCACAGAAACCGAAAAACAGACATGCTCCAAGGGTTCCCCAGGGAGTCCATTTGCCGAATATGAGAGCGGCAAGAGCAATAAAACCGCGGTTTGCCGTCATACCTTTCGAGAAAAGACCGCTTTCACCTATGGAAAGATAAGCTCCTCCTATTGCAGCAAGGGCTCCGCTCATGATAACACAGAGATATCTTGTAAGATAGACATTTATTCCTACCGTATCGGCAGCCTTGGGATGTTCTCCCACTGCACGAACCCTGAGACCGTAAGACGTTCTGTAAAGAAACATATGTGTGAGCCCTACAAGGACAAAAGCCATATATATGAGAAAATATTTACTCAGAAAGAAACTCTGCCTTTCAAACGTAACGGCAAGAGGAGGGGTGGCACCGGGTTTACCGTATATTACAGGTATTAAATATTCCGTCGCACCTGCTGCAAATATATTAATTGCAGTGCCGCCGACTATTTGATTGACTTTAAATTTTATACTTAAAACACCATGAAGTAATCCCATAAGAGAACCTATAATTACGGCTCCCAGAAGACCAATCCAGAGACTGCCTGTAATATGGGTAAAGACTACGGCAGAAAAAGCACCTGTAAGCATTATTCCTTCAAGGCAGATATTTACGACACCTGATCTTTCGGAAAAAAGCCCTCCCAGTGCTGCATATAGCATGGGAATTGCTTTGGTTATTGTAACCGTTATTAATGACCAGCTTATAAGTTCTAATAAAATCAAATCTGTTTACCCCATTTCAATATCGTGACGCGTGACGGGTGACGCGTGACGGGTGGTTTCGTAATACATGATGCGTGTTTTCACCGGCTACCGGGCGAACACGGTTCGCCTGTTCACGCCTCACGACTCACGACTCACTTCTTTTTCATTTTAGGTAAAAAATATCTCACCAGTTGATCTGCCGCTACAAACATAATAACCAGCCCCTGAATAATACTTGCTATCTGTTTCGGCGTTCTGGCAAGCACCATCATCTTTGTGGCACCACTGCTTAAGGAGCCGAAGAGCAATGCAGAAAGTATGACTGCAAGGGGATTATTTTGCGCAAGAAGCGCCACGGCAATCCCCTGAAATCCATAGTCAGCAGATATATCTGGAGTAAAATACCTGAATACTCCGAGAACTTCACAGCATCCTGCCAGTCCCGCGAGAGAACCGCTTATAAACATTGCAAGAACTACATTTTTTGCTACATTTATTCCTCCGTATTCAGCAGCAAGAGGGTTGTATCCAACAGCTCTCACTTCATATCCTGTAGTCGTGCGGTTCAGAAGATAATAAATAACTACTGCCACAATAAGGGCTATAAATATTGAAACATTCAATCTTACAATCAGACGAAGAAGTTCTGCCGTTACCTGCACATGGGGAGTTTTGGGAGATACTCCTTCAGGGTCTCTCATGGGCCCGTTTACAAGGAATTCCGTAAATTTTAAAGCCACAAAATTTAACATAATGGTAGTTATAACCTCATGGGCTCCGAACCGTGCTTTTAAATATCCCGCCAGTCCTCCCCAGAGACCTCCTGCAATTATGGCTGCAAGAAAGCAGAGAGGAAGATGTATGAAAGAAGGAAGAGTAATGGCATATCCCACATAAGCGGCAGCAACGGCTCCCACAAGAAGCTGTCCTTCAGCACCTATATTAAAAACACCGCATCTGAAGGCAAAAGCCACAGAAAGTCCGCAGAAAATAAGAGGCACTGTTTTTACAAGTGTTTCTGCAATACTCGATTTACTGCCAAAGGCGCCGTATAAAAGAGCCATATAGGAGTGCATTATACCTTTTCCAGAAATGGCAATAAAGATAGACCCTACCACAAGAGCCATTATGACTGCAATTACCGGTACTATTATATCTATTATGTTACCTTTTTGTTTCTTCATATCTTTTCCATAGTGACATGAACTATCTGCCACGCATCACGCATCACGATTTAGCTCCTGTCATCATAACTCCTATTTTATCCTGTGTGGCATCTGAGCCTGATAATTCTCCTACAATCTTTCCTTCATATATAACAAGGATTCTGTCACTCAAATTCATAATCTCCTCAAGCTCAAGAGACACTAAAAGTATGGCCTTCCCATGGCGACGCTGTTCAAGAAGATTTTCCTGGACAAATTCAATGGCTCCCACATCAAGGCCTCTTGTAGGCTGTGAAGCTATTAAAAGATTGGGATTTCTTGTTATCTCTCTGGCTATAATGATTTTCTGCTGGTTACCTCCTGAAAGAGAACGGACAAGAACTTCTTTTCCCGGGGTTCTTACATCAAATTTTTCTATGAGTTTTGCAGCAAAATCATATATGGCTTTGTAACTTAAATTTATCCATTTAGCAAAAGGAGATTTATAATAATCCATGAGCACAAAATTTTCAGCTACCGAGAAATTTAACACAAGACCTCTCTTATGTCTGTCTTCAGGAATATGTCCCAGACCTGACTCTATTATCTTACGGGGTGCCATATTGGTTATGTTTTTCCCTTTAAGGGAAACATGTCCCGAAGCTTTCCTGAGGCCGGCTATAACTTCTACCAGTTCTGTCTGTCCGTTGCCGTCAACTCCGGCAAGACCTACAATTTCTCCTGCTCTCACATTAAAACTTATAGAGTTCAGTGCAGGAAGTCCTCTGTCATCCAGGGCACTTACTTCCTGAACATCCAGAACTACTTCTCCCGGCTCAATTGCTTCCTTTTTAACACGAAATACTACGTCACGACCGACCATCATACTGGCAATTTTTTCCGTAGATACTTCTGATGTAACAGCTTCTCCCGTAATCTTTCCATGACGGAGTACAACAATCCTGTCGGAAATCTGTTTTACTTCATCAAGCTTATGGGTTATTATAATTATGGATTTGCCTTTTTCTATAAGCAACCTGATAATAGAAAAAAATTCTTTTATTTCCTGAGGTGTTAGAACTGCCGTAGGCTCGTCCAGAATGAGAATTTCCGCTCCTCTGTAAAGGGTCTTTAAAATCTCTACCCTCTGCTGCATACCTACGGAAATATTTTCTATTCTGGCAAAAGGATCTATTTTCAATCCGTATTGATCCGATATATCTTTAACCTTTTTTGCGGCTTCTTCTATATTCAGAAATATGCCGCATTTAACAGGTTCAGAGCCGAGAATTATATTTTCCGTAACTGTAAGGGGAGGCACAAGCATAAAATGCTGATGAACCATACCTATACCCAGACTTATGGCAGTATTTGGATCTTTTATAATTACAGGCTTCTCGTTTATAAATATCTGCCCTTTTTCCGGCTGGTAAAGCCCGTATAGAATATTCATAAGGGTGCTTTTCCCTGCGCCGTTTTCACCGGCAAGAGCAAGTATTTCACCTTTATTCAGATGAAAACTTACATCTTCATTCGCTTTTATCCCCGGGAATTCTTTGGTAATTCCCTTCATTTCTACAACTTTCATAATTTTTTGCCGGTGACGGATGTACGGGCGTTTAATTAAACGCCCCTACTCACTTTTCACTGTTTTCACCTCAAATTTCTTAACTTCTTCGGGAGTGGAAGGCACAACTATCTCTCCGTTTATCACTTTTTCCTTATATTCTTCTATCTTTGCAAGAACACTTTCCGGGATCCTGTTACGGGTATATTTCATTTCAGTAAGACTTACGCCTCCTTCTTTCAGTCCGTATACACGATGCCCTGAAATGAACTCTCCGTTAGCTTCAAGTTTGGATACATCGAAAATAGCCACATCTACATGTTTCATCATGCTTGTAAGAACAACTGTTTTCACTATATTACCTTCATTATCTTTTACAACACCGATAGAATCTTGATCTCCGTCAACACCTATTACATAACAATCATTTTTCTGATTTTTTGCTGCCTCTATGGCACCGAGGCCGCATTTGCCGGAAGCATGATAAATAATGTCCACTCCCTGGCTGTATAAAATTGAAGATAAATCTTTTCCCTTTGATACATCTTCGAAATCGCCTGTGTATTTCACAATTACTTTCACATCAGGATTTGCAAGTTTTACACCTGCTTCATAACCTGATTGAAATTTTTTTATTAAAGGCACGTCAATTCCGCCGAGAAAACCTACAGAACCTGTTTTTGTCATAAGACCTGCCATAAGACCTGCAAGAAAAGAACCTTCTTCTTCTTTAAAGGTACAGGATATGACATTGGGCTTATCCACCACTTCGTCGATAATACCGAAATGAGTAGCCGGATAAAGCTCTGCCGATTCAGTAAGGGCATCTTTGGTGAGAAAACCTATGGAAAATATAAGATTATAACCGAGATCTGCAAAAGCATTCAGATTGGGGCCGTAATCTGTCATGGAACCGGATTCCACCACCTGTGTCTCTACCGATAATTCTTTATCGGCTCTTGTAAGGCCTTCATTGGCGGAATCATTGAAAGATTGATCTCCAAGACCTGCTGCATCTGTGACAAGACCTATCTTAACTGTTTTACTGGAATTATCTTTTTCTTCCATACAACCTGAACATAAAATAAATATAAAAAGAAAAAAAATAGATACTGACTTAAACAAATTTTATCACCCTTTACTGAAGTGAGCACCCCACTATAGTAATTTAATTCTCCATGCAGATTGATTCTCCTACAACAATTGTTAAAAATAATTACTGTGGTGAGCATAAATAATACATAGAATCTATCGTGACGTGTGACGCGTAGAATTGATATAAAACAAGGATTTTCTATCGGGTAAAGTCTTATTTAATATCAATAGCAGAAGCAATTTTATTCACTGCCCTGTTGACAGGTTTAACATCAAAGAGGGTATTAAAAAAACTCAATTTATGAACAATCTCTTCTTTTAAATGCTGTTTTTTCGGCTTGACCTGTACAAGTTCTTCAAGAGTTTTTTCTCCGAAAGAAGTAAATCCTTTCTCTTTAAAGAGGTTAATAATATCTTCCTTCTCCTTTTCAGAACGCACATTTATCCTTTCCAGATAATCAAGAAGGTTGATACTGTTTTTAAACATAACTTCGTACATATAATTTTTATGATAATCATCTGGAATGATTCTCGTATGGTCTGATTCGGGTGTAACCTGTCCCCACTGATCACTTCTGTGGCCTATCTGATCCAGACGGTTAAGCAATGTTGGTTTAAAAACCAGATCGCCGGCATGAATATCCTGTTCCAGGTGACAGAAAACATAATCTGCTCCCCCGGACAACATGTCAAGCCCTCCGACACCATGTTTATTGACACCCAGTCTTTCTCTTTCCATTCTGGAACAGAGCAAACCTTCTTTATCCAGAATTGAAGAAAGTATTTCTTTAAGATTGCCATGTAAATAGGTAAAAGGATAATAACTTTTTAATTCAGGCTCAAGTTCCAGAAGGGGAGCTTTAAAATAACCCCATCCACCTTTTACGGTAACACTGTCTTTTTTATAAAGAGTTCCCATCTCCGGTACAGGATCATAGGAATCCAGTTGAGTAATATCATTTATTCCTGTACGGGCCGAAATCATATCTATAAGATACTGCCTCTCTTCTTCCCCGGGCATATCCCGGCACGATAACAGAATATCTCTGTCTATAGCTTTATAAAGAAGAGCCATTTTTCTCAACCATGTGAGTTCCATATCTGATTGTGTGGCAGGAGCTGTATCTATATGAAGAGTTTCTCCTGTTTTTTCTATAATATCAGAAAGCTCTGTGCCCTTTAATTTATTTCCTTTAACAGTAACCGTCATAAGTCCCTGAAGTGAATAGGGAGGCACACCTTCAGGTAGTTTCTTACTTTTTTCAGGCAATTTACGGGTAATGATTGTAAATTCGGAAGGACGATTCCAATGATAATTTTCCGTTACGGGATAATAGGAATATTCCAGTCCGTTTCTGTCAGTAAAGGTATAATGTAATCCTTCTTTCGTATTTTCACCTGAAATTCCGGATTTTTTAAAAGCTTCAAGAACACTTTTATTACCGGTCTCACCGAGTTTCATCTTCATAACAAAAGTATCTTTCTTCTGTTCCAGAAGAATATTACCGTCTTCTATATGATTACCGGACGTAAAACAGGAATAACCTTCAGAGCCGGCAGAAGTTATTGCAGACATGAATGTTTCATCTATGTTCTGCAATGGCTTATCCGATACTTCTGTTATGGTTTTATCTTTCCTGGTTAAATCTGAGAAAAAATCTCCGGATTCCGCTGTCACTCTGTTGTTTTTTCTGAATACAGATTTATTATGAATATGTTTGAGAACGGAATGGGATACATCAACGACGTCTTCGAGAGGTTTTCCGTTGAGAGAATTTATACCGAAGGATTTCAAACCTTCTATAAGGCGGGTTTTATTTTCTTCAGATGATACATTTATTTTTTCCAGGTATTTCTCAAGAGCCACACTATCTTTTACCATCACCTCATATACCGGCATAAGGTGGGCTTTATCAATGGTAATACGATCATTAAAATCCTTCTCCCCTACTTTACCGAATTTTCCGACTTTATGAATAACAGTATCTGTTCTTTCCATAGGTCTGTTAGACAGAACCAGAGAACCTCTACCGGAAGATTTTGAAAGATGGAAAAAGGTATAATTCCCTGCTCCTACATCCATATCTCTTTCAGAAGTAATCCCCCTGTTCGATATACCGAGAGAAGTCTGTCTATCTTTTGTAGAAATAAGGCTCCCTGTATCACGAAATATATCCAGAATGGCCTGTACTTCATCGGTGCTGTAGTTATTGTGTACAAGCTTAAAATCCTTAAGATTTCCGTTCAAATATTTATCGGAACAAACCCCTGTCCAGTAAGGCTTTCCTCCCGGTGTATCACAGACTTTATCCTGCACAGGCTCCCATTTATAGGAAGAAAGATTCCATACATCAACAGAAGTTTCTTTCTTCAGATAAGCCAGCAGAGCTACTACCTGAGTTTCAAGAGAAACAGGTTCTTCTTTCCATTTTCCCATCATTGCTCTGTATTCCGGTCCGTCCAGTTTCATTGCCATGATGTTCTTCTTAAGATAAAGAAATTCCATCTCCCCTTTCAGAGGTTCTTTTACTTCTACTCCAAGAGCTTTACTCACTTCGGAAAGAAGATTTTTTATGTCACAGGTCTGATTGGATACTATTTCAATATCTCCTTGAATGGCAAGAGAATTTACCTGTTCATCATGGGTATAGGAATAATTTTTCTCATAAGGTCTGTAACTGATTGTTATGCCGGATGGAAGACTCATGGTAAACCTGTTGCCTGTCTGTTCCATTGTGCCATTTTCCACCAGTTCCCCCTTTGAAATCTTTACTTTTTCTGCAGCGAAAGTACCTTTTTCATATATTGCTCCATTGGCTTCAAAGAATTTTCTGATAAATTCATCTTTTTCTCTGTCGACTTTTCCTGTCAGTTTGAGTTTATCAGTTCCGTCAGATTTCTTTACCTGTACTGCCATGAGATGATTATCTTCAAAAAGTCCTGCTCCACACCATA
The DNA here is from genome assembly GCA_040217695.1 of Vulcanimicrobiota bacterium. Taxonomy (GTDB): domain Bacteria; phylum Vulcanimicrobiota; class SpSt-956; order SpSt-956; family JAKJGF01; genus CALARM01. Next base: position 21,083 of record JBEHWO010000011.1, read on the forward strand.
GAGGTTCTCCCCGCCATTTAGAAGCAGAAATGTCAGATAACTTCTTATCTGTAATTGTTCCGTAAGGTTCATGCATAGAGGTAATCTTATAGGCTTTACACCCGGTATTTTCCTTCACTTTACCGGATAATTTCTCACATATCATTACGGGAATGGAAGCAAGATTTCCCTGGGCTGCTCTCAAAATAGCAGACATAATAATAAGGCCTTCGGTAGTAAGTGAAAAAAGTCCTCCCCCTGAAGAAAGAGCTTCAAGGAAACATCTTACGGCATCGTTTAATTTCGATGATTTTGACGACTTCTTTTCCTGTAATTGCCTGATAAACTCCTGTTCATCCGAAATCTGAGAAGAATTATTTTGTCCGAGAGTAACATTATCCAGCAGGAGCTTTTTCTTACGAGCTTTTTTCTGTTCTCTGACGGCAGAAGGTTGAGATAAAGATGTTTTTGAAATAGAATTCATTATAAAATCCCTCTTGAGTAATAAATATTGTATAATAATTAATATAGCATAAAAACTGCAGGTTGTGCAAAATTCTATGTTAAAATTTTGTTAACAGATTTCGTTAAACAATGACGGGTGATAAAAAAATACTACCGGTAGAAACTGGAATATGCTATAATAAGTTTCAAGATATAATAAAGTAATAAGTAATCTCAAAATAAGGTATATCAGGTAAAAATAATATAAAGGTAAAATCAGAAATATTACAAACATTTAACAGGCCACTCAATGATACCGGGGCAAGCATAAATAATACATATATACTCTCGTGACGTGTAACGCGTAACACGTGACGGGAGGAAACCGTTTATTAAATGTTTATGCTCAGGTCAGTAAAACGTCATTAATATAAATTCAGGGAGGAATCATGGTGAATGAGAAACTGAGTGAAAAAAATCTTCGCACTCTGTTTGAAACTGCATCAACAGGTATTTTAATCATTGACAAAGACTCTAATATTGTGCTTACCAATAGAAAAATTGAAGAAATATTTCATTACGAGCCAGGTGAATTAACAGAAAAAAAACTTGAGATTTTGATTCCCGAAAGGTTTCATAGAAAACATGACGGTTACTGCACTACCTATTTTTCCCATCCTGAGCTTCGTCCTATGACCGACTGTCTGAATGCTATCGGTAAACGAAAAGACGGAACTGAAATATTCCTGGATGTATCTCTGAGCTATTGTGACATAGAACAGGGACATCTGTTCATAGCTTTTATACTGGATATAACGGAACGGATAAAAATCGAGAAAGCATTAAAGGAATCGGAAATATTCCTTGAAGCGATAGTAAATGCACTGCCTTCTCATACTGCCATACTTAATGCTTCCGGTAAAATTATATCGGTAAACAGGGCGTGGTGTAATTTTGCAGATGCCAGCGGCCTTAACTGGCCGGATTATGGAATAGGAAGAAATTATATTGACATATGTGACAGAACGTCCGGCAATGACTCGGATATAGCAGGAAAGGCATCTGATGGAATCCGTCAGGTACTATCGTGGCAGAAAGATTTTTTTTCTCTGGAATATACATGCCACAGCCCCCATGAGAAGAGATATTTTATTATGAAGGTTATACCTTATAAAAATACCGAAATTACAGGGGTAATAGTGGCACATGAGAATATTACCGGCATCATAAAATCGAAAGAAGCACTCAGAGAAAGTGAAAAAAAATTTCGTACACTGTTTGAAAGTGCCCCTCTCGGTATTATGATTGTCGATATGGAAAGTCATATTATACAGGTAAATGACAAAATAGAAGAGTTCTTCGATTATGAAAGAAGTAATTTAATTGGCGAAAAAGTTGAGATACTGGTGCCTGAACGTTTTCGCGTTGCCCATGCAGAACATATCAGAAATTATTATAAGAACCCTGTTAAACGGACAATGGGAGAGGGACTTGATATATACGGAAGGAGAAAAAACGGTTCTGAAATTCCTCTTGCGATAGCCCTGAGCCATATCAAAGTCAAAGATTCTATGTTCAATATAGTTTTCATAGATGATATTACCGAACTCAGGGAAAAAGAAAAGGAAAGAGAAGAATTCTTAAAGATTATTCAATCAAATATAGTTGAATTGAATATAGCCAATAGACAGCTTGAAAAAGCATCCACGATGAAAGACGAATTTCTCGCAAATATGAGCCATGAATTGAGAACTCCCCTGAATGCCATCCTTGGCATGTCTGAAACCCTTCTGGAAGAAACATACGGCCCGTTAAATACAGAACAGGAAAAAAGTGCAAAAACCATAGAAGAAAGCGGAAAACATCTCCTGAGTCTCATCAACGATATTCTGGATTTATCAAAAATAGAGGCAGGGAAATTTGAGTTGCAACCGTCTTCGGTAAGGGTTCTTCCTGTATGCAAGGCATGTCTTGCCATGATAAAACAACAGGCTCATAAAAAACATCTGCAAATTATTACAAATTTTGACAGTGACGTAATAACTATCAGCACCGATGAAAGAAGATTGAAACAGATCCTGGTAAATCTGCTAAATAATGCCGTAAAATTCACAGAAGAAGGCGGCAATATAGGCCTTGAAGTTCTCTGTGACAGAAAGAACAATAGAGTTAATTTCACAGTATGGGATGAAGGTATAGGTATAGCGGAAGAAGATGTGGGAAGACTATTCAAACCATTTACACAGATAGACAGCCGGCTTTCCAGAAGATACGAAGGAACCGGACTCGGCCTTGCTCTGGTAGCCCGACTGACAGAACTTCTCGGCGGCATGGTATCTGTAAAGAGTGTTTCCGGTAAAGGAAGCCGTTTTACTGTTACATTACCGCTTGAATATGGTCAAAAAGAACAATTCATCGGAAAATGAAAATAACTTCTCCCGAAATATAAACTTAAAAAAGGAGAGATTGGAATGGAACCGGTTATATTGATAGTAGACGATGAACCGTCTGCACGGGATACCCTGAGTGGTATTCTCTTTGGTCGTGGCTATGATCTTGTTTTTGCAGACAATGGTATGGAAGCACTTAAAAAAGCCGGAGAAATAAAACCGGATCTTATACTTCTGGATATTATGATGCCGGATATGGACGGCTTCGAAGTATGCAGACGCCTTCGTCAGGATGTTATTCTTGCTGAAGTACCGATTATTATGATTACAGCTCTTGATGACCAGGATTCCTATATAGATGGAATAGAAGCAGGAGCAGATGATTTTATATCAAAGCCATATAACAGAGTAAAACTCAGGAGCAGGATTAAAACTATTACCAGGCTTAATCGTTACAGACTCCTTCATCAGGAACGGGAAAAATTCGAATGGGTCGTGGAAGAGTCGGATGACGGTTATATTATTTTAAATAATAAAGAAGAAGTTATATATATAAACCCGAAGGCAAAATTTTATCTCGATCTTTCAGAGGAGAGAAATATATTTATATCGGAAACCTTTACAGAACTGGCAAAAAAACATTATATGTTCGAACCGAAGCATGCCTGGAATACATGGCCATGTCATCTGCCGGCCCCTCCCCGGTACATGGTAAGACCGGCCAATAAAAATTCCGGCCCATTCTGGCTTCATGTTGAAGTCAGGGAAATTTCAGGAGGATATGAAGCTTTTATCGTAAGACTCCGTAATGTGACAGATAAAATTGCTTCCCGGACAAATATGTGGACATTCCACAGTATGATCAGCCATAAACTGAGAACGCCGCTGGCACCTCTGGAAGCGATCTTTGAATTCTTCGACATGGATCGTTCACTGCTGTCATCGGAAGAAATGGATTCTTTACTCACAGAAGCCCATCAGGCAGCTTTACGTATAAAAAATCAACTGGTAAGTATAACTGATTATATAACGTCCCGTGATTTAATAAAACCATATCACGGAACATGCAGTGCCGGCAATATAACGGACATAATAGAGGAAATCAAAAAAGAAATAACAGACATATCAATCACAGTTTACTGTAAAGATATATATGATATGGACAATACCTGTATAAATTTTTCTGTTCCTGCTATGAAAATGGTTTTAACAGAATTAATTTTTAATTCCAGGAAATTTCACCCTGAAAAAAAACCGGATATACAGATCGATATATTTCCTGTTCCGGAAGGTATAGAAATTAAAATCAGCGATAACGGAATTACCCTTTCTCCGGAACAGTTGCTGAATATGTGGATCCCGTATCATCAGGCGGAAAAATACTTTACCGGTGAAGTTTCAGGCATGGGTCTGGGACTTTCGGCAGTCGCATCTCTGATATGGTCAACAGGCGGAAAATGTAGATCCCATAACAGAGAAGACATGCCCGGAATAGTGATAGAACTTATTTTCCCATTGATGATCTGACCGGAATATTATTCGTCGCCTTCTACATCTTCCATAAAAGATTTATATGAGAATCGTAACGCGTAACGGGTTCAATCCCTGCGCATCACGTATTACGCTTTACGCATTACAAGGTCATTATTTATGGATAGTTATGAAACTAACTATATAATAATCAGGATAACATAAAAACTGCAGTTTGTTAACACTCATCACCTATTGTATCTTCCATGGCAAATTCCCTGCGCCTCTTTAACGGATTGTCCGGCACCAGTATTTTTCTGGTTTTACTCCCTTCCCATGGTCCGACTACACCGATTTTTTCCATAATATCTATGAGCCTTCCCGCTCTGGCATGGCCGACTCTGAGAGCTCTCTGCAGCTGTGAAACAGAGGCGGAACGGGAAGCAAGCACTATATCAATAGCCTCTTCCAGCAGTTCGTCTTCAGCCTCAAATTCCGAAGTATTATCCTTCTTTTTCTCCAGATCTACTTTAAAATCAGTGAGATTCTCGGGAGGACTCTGAGTTTCCCAGAAAGCAACAAGTTCTTCTATCGCTTCAAGACTTATATAGGCACCCTGAACCCTCTGAGGTTTGAGAGCACCTGCAGGAAGATAAAGCATATCGCCTTTTCCTATAAGTTTCTCCGCTCCAGCCATATCCAGAATGGTTCTCGAGTCAATCTGTGAGGAAACGGCAAAGGAAATTCTGGAAGGAATATTTGCTTTTATAATACCTGTAATAACATTGACAGAAGGTCTCTGTGTTGCAACAACAAGATGGATTCCAACGGCTCTTGCAAGTTGTGCAAGACGGCATATGCTCTTTTCCACCTCTCCCGGCGCAACCATCATTAAATCTGCAAGTTCATCTATAATGACAACGATATATGGCATAGGAAATTTACTGCCTATGCCTACAAGATTGACGTTTTCTTCTTCCATATCTGCGGGAAATTTCAGTCTGGCAGGGTTGAGAGCGTTAAATTCAGCTATATTTCTCACCCTGTTTTCCGCAAGGAGTCTGTAACGATCTTCCATTTCTTTTACGACACTGTCAAGCAGTTCAGATGCTTCGGCAGGGTTTACCACCACACGGTGTTCCCTGTTTATGGACACAAGATGAGGGATTGTTTTATAAACAGACAGTTCAACCCTTTTGGGATCTATCATGGCAAAATGGACTTCATTCGGTCTGGCTTTAAAGAGAATACTTGCAACGATTGAGTTAAGGCATACGCTTTTACCTGCGCCGGTGGCTCCTGCTATAAGAAGATGGGGCATTTTACCGAGATCTCCTACAACAGAGTTTCCGGTTATATCTTTTCCGAGTCCCATTGTTAATTTGGAGGGATTTTTCTGAAAAGCAACACTTGAAAGTATTTCGCCGAGATATACTCCTTTCGGGTTTTTATTCGGTATTTCTATGCCTATAGCTGACTTCCCCGGTATGGGAGCTTCGAGTCTTACGGACAGTGCAGCAAGAGCAAGTGCAATATCATCTGAAAGGCTTGTAATTTTATTTACCCTTACACCTTTTGCCGGCTGAAGTTCATAACGGGTAATAGATGGTCCAATTTCCTGGTGAATGACTCTGGCTTTAACGCCGAAGCTGGAAAGAGTTTCTTCCAGAAGATCTGCTATGCCGGATTTCTCTTCCGGTATATCAACAGAAGGAGCAGGTTCCTTATCCAGTAAAATAGAAAGATCGGGAAGCTCCAGTTCCTTCTCTCCTTCAGCTATAAATCTCTGAGGAAGATATTCATTGTCAAAATTGTCTTCTTCTTTATTTATGTCAGACATGGAAGAAGATTCGTCATAAGTGTCAGGAGAAGAATCATCGGAAAATTCTTCTTCCCTTTCTGTTGCATCGGAAGCAACCGTATCATATTCTCTGTTCAGTATCATATTCTTATGTATCTCTGCAGAGTCCCTGGCAAAAGTCTCTTCTATTACCTCCAGAGAAGGCTTTTCCGGGAACTGCACTTCATCTATAAATACCTCTTCAGGTGGTTCATCTGTATTATCCTGTTCTTCTTCTACAACCGGTTCTTCCTTATCTTCCCAAACAGAATTTTCGTCCATAAGAACTTCCTGAAAACCTGCAGGAAAATTCTTCTTTTTCAATTCCGGAGGAGGTTCTTCTTCGACAGAGACTTCCCGGGAAGGAACATTTTTCTTCTTTTTCAGTTCCACAGCAGGTTTTTCATCGATAAGGGCTTCCTGAAAACTCGTAGGAAAATTTTTCTTCTCTTTCTTTTTCAATTCCACCGGAGGTTCTTCTTCAATTTCCTCTTCCTCATATTCATCTTCTTCCATATAAAAAATCCAGTCAAAGAGAGAAATAATTTTTCTGGATATAAGCATACATGAGATATAAATCATTCTGAAAATTGAAGCTACATTGGCAAATTTCATACCTGTCAGAATTATAAAAGATATAACGGCTGCTGTAGCCAGGAAAAGACCTGCGCCGTATATACCGAGATAGGTAGAAATAAAAGCCAGAGAAACATGGCCTAAATTACCGCCTGTATCGGAACATAATTCCATAAGAAGGGTAATGGTAAGGAAAAATATGAGGCCACTTCCAATATACTTAAATGAAAGAGCTTTTTTCCAGATTAATATTGAAAGTCCTATTAACAGAGGAACAAGGAAAAAACTGGCGAGTCCCAGTAAATTTTTCAAACCGTTACCCAGGGTCATGCCCAGAGCACCTACCAGGTCAGACCTGCCTGAAAAAAGAAGAATAAAAAGAATGAAAACAGAAAAAGAGCCGACACAGAGCGTTATTATCTCATAAGGCAGTTGCCATGTTTTCACCTGAACCTTTTTCTTTTTATCAGTTTTAGTTTTGTTAGTTCTGGCCCTTTTTCTTGGTTTCTCTATGGTTTTCAACTCGGGTTGTACCACGAAAAAGCCTCCTATCTATGAGTGCCCCGTGAGGCGTAACGCATGACGCGTGACGCGTGACGGGAAAATTTGTTATAAAATCGACGAAATCCTTATAATAAAACTACTGACTTAAGCATTAATATCGAATAAAACCTTTTTCTCTTCACTCTTCACCCTTCACTCTTCACAATTTTAAATATTAATTATTTATGCTTACTTCAGTAAATTATATGCCTCAAGCAATGCTTTTAATTTACTTACAACATCTTCATCTGCTTCGACAAGAGGAAGCCTGAAACCTCCCGCTTTAAAACCTGTCATATTAAGAGCCATTTTAACAGGGATAGGGCTGGTAATCATAAAAAGACCTTTGAACATTGGCATTAACCTGTGATGCAGGTTTCTTGCTTCATTTAAATTTCCTGATACCAGCATATCTATCATTTTTCTCAAATCTCTGCCCACAAGATGTGATACAACACTTATAACGCCATGACCTCCGAGACACATAACAGGAAAGGTTTTACTGTCATCACCGCTGTAAACAAGCACCTTATCGCCGACCATGCTGATTATTTCACTTATCTGATCAATGTCCCCGCTTGCCTCTTTAACTGCTACGATATTATCAATAGAAGAAAGTTTTTTCACCGTCTCGGGTAGAATATTACTCCCTGTCCGTCCGGGAACATTGTAGACAATAACAGGTAAAGAGGTATTTTTTGCTATAGTAGAAAAATGCCCGACAAAGCCTTTTTGAGTGGGTTTATTATAATAGGGCCCCACTGCCATAACTCCGTCGACTCCGGTTTTTTCAGCCTCTCTTGTAAGTTCCACACTATGTTCCGTAGAGTTAGAACCTGTCCCTGCAATAACTGTTACATTACCGACTGCTTCTTTTACTGTACAGAAGAGTTTCAACTTTTCTTTATCACTCAGTGCAGGAGATTCACCTGTAGTTCCTCCTACCACTATACCGTCAGAGCCTTCACTGACAAGTTTTCTCGCCAGTTCTCCTGCAACAGAATAATCAACTTCACCTTTCTCGTTAAAAGGTGTTACCATTGCGGTAAAAAGACGACCCCAGTTTATCATATATATTTCCTCCTTTTTTATCGTGACGCGTGACGCGTAACGCGTGACGGGTAATCTGTGATGCGTGATGCGTAATGCGTGATGCGTAATGCGTAATGCGTGTTTTCACCGGTACCGGGCGACCACAGGGGGTCGCCCCTACGACTCACTTTTCACTTTTCACTCTTCACAGATACAATATTTTCTTCAATATTTACATCAAAAATTTTCCCAAGAAATTTTTCTGCCACATATATGGCTGATCTTGTATGATTGCTTATTTTTTCTACCTTTATTTTTCCTCCGCTGAGGGCAAGAAGAATAATGAGATTATCTGCAAGATGCTCGTCTACGGGAGCATTGCATCTGATTCTTTCCAGAAGTTTTTTTGCTGCCTTCTTCCCTATTTCTTCGGATGTAACTCCTCTTTCTCCAAGCTTATCGGAACCTGTTATAACAGGCCATGATGAATCATTTTTAAATTGAGCCCATAAAACTATTCCGCAGCCTGTCGACCTGGTACCGGAATATTGAACATCTATATTTGCCTTATATCCATTATCTCTTAAAACATTAAAAGCGCTTTCGGCTATTCTCTTTCCCACCGATTTTGTTTCCAGATCGGAAGAAGAATTCACTATGCCATGTATATTTATCAGTTCTCCTCTGAGTGTCACTTCCAAAGGTGACTTTTTGAAGGAAGGATTTATCTCTATGGTTACTTCTCCCCCTCCTTTCGGATAATATCCTCTTTTAAACAGCTGTGCTTTCACAGAACCTTTTAAATAAGGTAGATAAACCTGTTTAAAATAATCAAAAGGCATTGCCCATTTAACATCCGTTCCTCCTCTGAGATTAATAACCATAGCTTTATCCGAATAAAGACAGGGAGGCAGGAGAGCCTGCAATAAAAGGGTTACCGAACCTGCCGTACCTATAGAAACATTCAAGTCCTTACCTTCTATAAAGGAAGGGTTATATGACAGATACAGAGAACCTTCAGAGTCTCCTTTAACTGTTGCATTACAGAGTTCTTTAAGAGCTTTAACGGCATGAACATGCTGGGCCTTGAGGCCCGGTTTATTTCTGCCCTTTCTTATATCCGTAATTTCAAAAGCTCTGCCTGTTATGGTTGAAAGAGCCATGGCATTTCTGACTATCTGCCCCCCTCCTTCACAGAAGGATCCATCTATGGATATCATGAAAAGTGAAAAGTGAAAAGTGAAAAGTGAAAAGTCATCTCACTATTTCAGTGCTCACTAATCACACCACACCTCCTTATTGTTACAGTGACATTTCAATCATTACCCGTCACGCGTCACGCGTTACGCGTCACGAATAAATTCCTTATGAAGTGCATTTATGGTTTTTTTCTCATCCTGTCCCTGTACGAGGAACGCTATCGTTATATGGGAATCGGTAGAACAGAGAACCTTTATGCCTTCTCTTCTTAAAGCACTGAAAGCTCTGTTCATAACTCCCGGCATACCTCTCATACCGGCTCCAACTGCAGAAATCTTCGAACAGTTCGGTACAACCCTGAAGGAACATCCCAGTTTTTCAATGGTACAAGATGTTTTCTCCAGTTGTTTCATATCTACAATAAAAAGGAGATCGTTGGGATTAAGGGCTATAAAATCAAGACTTATACCGTTATGTGAAAGACTGTTGAATATTTCCTCTATTTTTCCCCCATTTGCTTCTATAGGAAGTTCTATGTGTATCTGTGCAACATTACTGATATGGGCTATAGAAGTGACAGGGCGGTTGAAATACACGGAGTCTGTTTTTTCACCTATGAATGTACCCGCGTTTTCAGGGTTAAATGTATTTTTCACCACGAGAGGGAGATTTAAACGTCTGGCCATTTCTACGGAACTGGATTCCAGAATCTTTGAACCGCAGCAGGTCATCTCTCCTATTTCATCGAAGCCAATTTCATCCAGTTTTACAGAAGAAGGAACAATATAAGGGTCAGAAGTCATTATACCATCAACTTCTTTATAGAATTCAACCCTTTCGGCACCGAAGGCATGACCGAGTGCAACAGCAGTCGTATCAGAACCTCCCCTTCCGAGAGTGGTTATATTACCATCCTCCGTAATACCCTGAAATCCTGCGACAACAGGAATTACCCCTTTATCTATCCATGATCTTAACATGTCTGTTTCAATTCTTTTTATGGAAGCATGTCCGAAATGTTCATCTGTTATAATACGTGCCTGAAAACCTGTAAAAGATTTTGCACTGTGGCCTGATTTTATAAGGTGCATGGAAACAAGAGGACATGCAATAGTTTCCCCGCAGGAAGAAAGTAAATCAAGTTCCCCTCTGCAGTCCATATGAGAAAAATCTGCTGCCAGCTTTAAGAGTGCGTCAGTTGAATAAGGACATTTATCATATCGCAATGCAGATACTACAACTACCGGGAAAAACCCCCTTTTTTTTGTCTTTATTATCATATCCACAACCTTTTCTCTGAATAAAGGCTGTGCAACAGAGGTTCCTCCAAATTTCTGAACTACCAGTTTCATAAAAATCCCACCTTTTAGATTTCGAGTAATTTATCAAGACCAAAAGTGAGCCCCGGCTGCAGGGATTTAACCTTTTTCACAGCAAGGATAACACCTGGCATAAAGGATTCTCTTCCAATAGTGTCATGTCGTAAGGTAAGAACTTCTCCCGTGCCTCCAAGGAGAACTTCCTGATGGGCTACAAAACCCGGAAGTCTTACACTGTGTATTCTTATACCATTCATATCGGATCCGCGAGCGGATGGAAGCAACTCTTTTTCTTCTACCGGAGGAGGGGCAGGAGAAAAATTACAGAGCATTTCTCTGGCTGTCAACATAGATGTTCCTGAAGGAGCATCTTTTTTTCTGTTATGATGAAGTTCTATTATTTCTGCAGAAGAGAAATAACGGGAAGCAGTTGCCGCAAATTTCATCATTAATACTGCTCCTATGGCAAAATTGGGAGCTATGAATAAAGGAATTGATTTTGCTTTTGCCTCTCTGTTAAAATCATCTAATTCCCTGTCACTGAAGCCGGTAGTTCCGGAAACCACAGAAAAGCCCCGGGAAAGAGCTGTTTCTATATGCTTACATGCCGCTTCATGACAGGTAAAATCTACGACGATTTCCTCTTCCGGGTTTTTCAGGATTGCTTCAAGCTCGTCTGTTATCTTAATTCCTGTTTCAGGTATACCTGCTACGGTACCCGCATCAATACCTGCATTTTTTTTATCTATAACTCCTGTTAATACTATATCCTGTTCTTCACTAAATGTTTTTATGAGTTGTTTTCCCATCTGTCCGCATCCGCCTGTGAGTATAATTTTTACAGGATTCATAAAGTACCTCCTATGGTAACACATAAATATTTTATATGAGAATCGTAACGCGTAACGCGTAACGCGTGACGGGAAAAACAATTCTCATAATTCGTTGTGACCGAACCGGTCATGGTTGCTAGAGTAAAAAGTAGTGAGTGGTGAGTAGTAAGTGGTGAGTAAAAGTTCCACACTTCACTACTCACTGCTCACTACTCACTATTAACGAAGAGCATCTTATAAAAGTGGTTAAAATTTATATTTTATTTACGCCATAAACTCAGAAAAATTCATATTATTATCCACCGGTCCGAGAAGACATACGGAAAGTCTGTCTCTGTTAAATATAGACCGTGCCAGTAACAATACATCTTCCCTGGAAACAAGATTTATCTTTTCCACGATTTCTTCTATGGGAATAATACGTTTATGGACCAGTTCCGATTTTGCTATACGAAACATACGATTACTTGTACTTTCAAGTCCCAGGAGCATCCCTCCGTTGACATAGTTTTTGGCAATTTGCAGTTCTTCATCTGTAATACCATGCTCACAGAGTCTGTCAATCTCTCCGAGAATAAGATTAATAACATCTTTAATATTTTCAACTGATGTAGCTGCATAAAAAGAGAAAAGTCCTGAGTCCAGGAAATTATACTGAAAAGAATAAACACTGTAGACAAGTCCGAGGTCCTCACGTATTTTTTGAAAGAGCCTTGAACTTGCCGTTCCGCCCAGTATATTATCCAGAATAATTGCAGTATATCTTCTTTCATCTTTTACAGATATACCGGGATACCCCATAGAAAGATGCACCTGACCACAGTCTCTGAAATTCACATCTACAGTATGAGTGAATACAGGTGCATCCAGAGTAATATTCTTTTCATTACCTTTAAAATCTATTAAAGGGCCTCTTAAAAGGTTTAAAACATCTTCATGTTTTATATTACCTGCCACAGAAATAACAATATTGGAAGGAACATAATTTTGTTCAAAATATGCCAGTATGTCATTTTTACCGAGCTTAATGACTGACTCTCTATCACCTGACGTCATAATTGCAAGGGAATGATTGTTCAGCATTGATTTTAAATAGAGATCGAAAATATAATCTCCCGGCGAATCCTCGATAGACTTTATCTCTTCCAGAATGACAGTTCTTTCTTTCTCTATATCGTCCGGATTAAAAAGAGAATTGAGCAGCATATCCAGAAGGACATCTACGGCAAGAGGTAAATCTTTATCTACTACTTTGGCATAAAAACATGTAAATTCTTTACCGCAGGAAGCATTGATAATACCTCCTACTGCATCTATAGCAGTAGAAATTTCTCTGGCAGTCCGTCTTTCAGTGCCTTTAAACAGAATATGTTCGATAAAATGGGACACACCTGCCTGTGCAGGCTCTTCATAACGACTGCCAGTATTAAGTGATATTCCAATAGATGCTGACATAAACAGAGGAGCTTCCTCTGTAATTACTACTATGCCATTTGGTAAAATTTCCTTATGATACAAACCAGTAGAAACCTTTCAATAATTTTCTTCTCCCGTATTTCCTGTAATTCCGGAATGATGATACAAACCGTCAGCCAGAACCGGTACAAATAAAAATTACTATCTGTAGCGATTTCTTATAGTACCACTCCCAAATCTGTCGTCTCCCCCTCTGCCGGAAGAATCTCTCACAGGTCCTCTGCTTCTGCTTCTGTCCCTGTCACGTTCTCTCTCTCTATCCCTGTCTCTTTCCATTCCTCTTGTATCCCTGGGTCTTGAGGAGGATCTGGACTGAGAGCTATAACTGCTTTTAGGCATACCATTCTTAAGATCAAGATTTATCTTGCCCTGGTAATCTATTTCTGCAATCTTTACTTCAATCTCCTGCCCTACTGAAACAACATCTTCAGTTCTGGCACCTCTTTTAGAAGACAGTTTAGAAATATGTAATAATCCTTCTTTTCCGGGAGCAATCTCGACAAAAGCACCAAAAGATGCAATCTTAACAACTTTACCTTTATATTCTTCTCCCACTACTACGTCTTTAATGATATTTTCAATCATAGCTCTGGCTTTAAGCCCTGCTTCCTTATCTGGAGAGGAAATAAAGACTCTGCCGTCATCTTCCAGGTCAATCTTGGCTCCTGTTTCGGCTATAATCTTATTTATCATCTTACCACCGGGGCCGATAATCTCTCTGATTTTATCAGGATGTATTGACATGCTGATAACTCTCGGAGCATAAGGAGAGAGATCTTCTCTTGTAGCAGGCATAACGCTCTGTATAAAATCTAGTATAAATAATCTTGCTTTTTTAGCTTTACCTAAAGCCTGATTCATAAGTTCTCTTGAAATACCATGAATCTTTATATCCATCTGTAAAGCAGTAATACCTTCCCTTGTACCTGCCACTTTGAAATCCATTTCGCCGTAGGCATCTTCAAAACCCTGAATATCCGTTAATATGACATTTTTATCGGTGCCGGAAATCAGTCCCATAGCTATACCCGCAACAGGTGATTTAATAGGTACACCGCCATCCATAAGAGCAAGAGTACTTCCGCACACACTTGCCATAGAAGAAGATCCGTTGGATTCGAGCACTTCAGATACAAGACGAATAGTATAGGGGAATTCTTCTTCTGAAGGTATTACACAGGTCAAAGCTTTTTCTGCAAGAGCGCCATGACCTATTTCTCTGCGGCCGGGCCCTCTCATTCCTCCTGTTTCACCCACACAGAATGGAAGGAAATTGTATTGATGCATAAATTTCTTGGATTCTTCAAGACGAAGGTCATCTATTATCTGAACCTCACTTATGGTACCGAGCGTGAGCACTGTCATTACCTGAGTTTCACCTCTGGTAAAAAGTCCTGTACCATGTGTTCTGGGAAGGAGACCGACCTTTATATCCAGCGGTCTTATTTCATCAAAATCACGGCCATCAGGACGTTTACCTTCCTCTAAAACAAGTTTTCTGAGCTGTTCTTCTTTTAATATATCCAGGATCGTATTAAAATGAAGTGGTTTTTCTGCCTGCAGAAGTTCAAGCAATGTTTTGCGCTCTTCTTCGTCGGGAAGTTGTTCTACAACAGATATAAGCCTTTCTGGTTTAATCTTATCTATGGCATTGAGCCTTTCCTGTTTTTTCTTAATCTGCATAGATTCCAGCAGTTCCTGACAGAAATGTTCTCTCATTAATTTTTCAAGAGTTTTATTGTGCTGGAAAAGCGGGAACTCGGCTTTAGGTTTACCTGCTAATTCTATAAGACGTTCCTGTAATCTTACTATATCTTTTATAACTTCATGGGCTTTTTCTATAGCATTTATTATAGTTTCTTCCGATACCTCATTTGATCTGGCTTCAACCATAGTTATAGCATCTTTTGTACCTGATACTACCAGATCAAGTTTACTCTTCAGGAGTTGTTCACTTGTAGGATTGATTATTAATTCATCATCAATAAGACCAATCCTCACTGCTCCGACAGGTCCGTAAAAAGGTATATCGGAAACACAAAGGGCAGCGGATGCTGCTATTAAAGCAACAATATCCGGTTCATTTGCATCTCTTGAGAGTACAAGAGTAACAATTTGAACTTCATTTCTGAGCCCTTCAGGGAAAAGAGGCCTTATGGGCCTGTCAATCAAGCGGCAGGCAAGAATAGAATCTTCGCTTGGCTTTCCTTCACGTTTAAAAAATCCGCCCGGTATCTTACCTGCGGCATATAATTTTGCTTCATAATTAACTGTGAGAGGAAAAAAATCTATTCCTTCTTTAGGTTTATCTGATGCAACACTTGTAGCAAGAATTAAACTGTCATCATATCTTACGACTACAGCACCATTTGCCTGTTTGGCCAGGGTTCCTGTCTGCAACATGAGACTTCTGCCTGCAATCTTTGCTTCTACCAGTATTTCATTACCATTAACTACTTCTTCTATCTGAAGTTCTTTTTTTGTTTCAATATTTTCGTTTGTTTCCTGTACCTTCTGTCCTTCAATTCCAATTTCTTCTACCATAATTGACCGTCAACTAAAACCTGGCTCTATATCAAAATAAATAGCCACAAACTGATTATCAGATTAATAACGAGCTTCTTTCCTTATATAATACAGGCATACCGTGAATAAGGAAGGAAAAACAAGCCAGGTTTACCTCCTTCTTTTTATTCTTTATTTAAAATATTATGTTCCTTAATTCAATAAATCAAAAACAGAGCTGGTATAGATAAGATTGAAAACTCAGCATATACCAGCTCATATTTTATTTTCTCAATCCTAACTTCTTTATAAGACCACGGTATTTTTCCAGATCAACGTTTTTGAGATAATTTAACAGTCTTCTTCTGCGCCCAACTTTCATAAGAAGACCTCTACGAGAATGATGATCTTTCTTAAAACTTGTCAGATGATCTGTCAGCTTGTTTATCTGTTTTGTAAGCAAAGCTATCTGAACATCTGCAGATCCGGTATCTCTCTCATGCTTCTTATACTCATCAATTATTGTCTGTTTTTCTTCTTTAAGAAGTGCCATTCCTTCACACACCTCCATTCCTGTCAGTTTTTAGCGTTTTGTATTTTAAGAATATCAATAGCTATTAATAATAAAGCTCCTGATCACCTACTTCTAAAATAACAGCTTCACCTATATTATTCAGCGAAATAATACTTTCTATCTTTACTTTCTGTCCTTTCAGTAAATCTTTGAAATTTATTTTTTCGCATATATCCCAGTTAAAAAGAACTGTATCGCCTGTAATTTTAAATTTCATTTTTTTTGCTTCCGAATTTTTTATTTCAATTATCTGGTTTTTGAGATCCAGAGAAGAGATTTCACCGGTAAAAGTTCCGAACTTACTGCTGAAGGACTTATCCCCTCTGCCGGTAAGATCCATGTAAAAAACATTCAGTCTTTTATCTTTTCTGTATCCGATAACTTCCAGAAGAGTTCCTTTTTTTAATTTATCCCATGAAAAATCCATGAGGTGGTTTTTATCAAAGAATAATAAATCCTTCATTATATATAACTCTTCTTCTCTGTTATTTTCTGTGAGAATTCTTACCATAGCCTTTTCTTTTATAACCTTTTTTACAGTTCCTCTTAAAGATTCTTTTTCTCCGTAAAAAGTTTTTTGAAGGAGTAATAACCAGTTACTGTTTGTTTCACCGGACATAGTATCTCCGCTTTTACTATCTACTAAAGCAAGTAATTCTTTAGATGAAACAGAAGGATCATAGAAACAATACACAGAATCACCGAGGAGAAAATCATCTACAGTACAGACCAGGTTTTCTTTTATAAAAATAGTTTTATCAGAAAGGTGAAAGTTAATCTCTCTGGCATCTGCTTTTTTAAGTATCATCTCCGGGAAATCAATCTTCACTATAGCCCCTTTTACCGATACAGGCTCTCTGGCCTGTACCGCACAGGGAAAGAGAAAGATAAATATTAAAATTACTGTTATAAAGGTAAATCTATTCATAAGAGTCTAAATTATTACTTCAGTATAAGTTATCTCGGTTAAAAAGTCAATCTTTATTACCTAGGTGAACATAAATAATGTTTCCCGTGACGGGTAACGCGTTACGCGTGACGGGAGGACTATTAATGAGACAGGTCGTCAGTTCAGCCATAATATCTTAGATATTCACATGGCTCCTTTTAGATAAAAATTCTTTTATTTCACCTACCAGTCTGGTAGGGTCGAAAGGTTTATTTATTATCTTATCAAAAGAACAGAGAGCAGCTTTATCCATATCTTCTTCTGTAATCCTTGCCGTAAATGCTATTATTGGTATATTATGTGTTCTGTCAATGGACTTTATAATCTTTGTAGTTTCATAGCCGTCCATATTGGGGAGAGCCAGATCCATAAGTATGAGATCGGGCATGTATCTCAGAGTCTGCCCGAGACCTTCAATGCCATCTCTGGCAAATATAAAATTAAATTCATCTTTAAATAAAAACTCTACCATTTTCCTTATGTATTTATCATCTTCTACCAGTAATACAGTCCTTTTCTCTTTTTCTTCCATTTTTTCCTCTATAATATTCTCTTCTCCTGATATTTCATGGGAAGATAAATGATCTTTATGTTCTTTTATATTTACCTGATCTTTCGGCAGTACTATAGTAAAAGTACTGCCTTTTCCAATCTCACTGTCAAGTAAAATATTACCGCCATGAAGCTCGATTAACTGTCTGGATATGGAAAGGCCAAGTCCTGTGCCTCTAAATCTCCGTGTTCCGCTTCCTTCTACCTGACGAAACTGTTCAAAAACAGCAGACTGATCTTCCGGCTTAATGCCAACACCTGAATCGGAAACCTTTATGAGCAGACATTCAGCTTCGTCTTTCAGATAAATTCTGACATACCCGCTTTCTTTATTAAATTTGATGGCATTTGTCACAAGATTCAATATTACCTGTCTCAATCTGTCAGGATCGACAAATAACAGCGGAAAGGACCTATCAAAATAACTTTCAAGGCTTACATCTACCTGTTCTGCCATTACTCTGGCAGTCGTTATAACTTCCTGAACTATAACCTTGAGATCTGTTTCTTTCTTATTCAAATTTATCTTTTTAGCCTGAAGTTTTGACAGATCCAGAAGATCTTCCACTAAATGCAACATATTTTGAGAACTGGTAAGTATATCTTCTATTAATTCCAGTTGAACAGGAGAAATGGCTCCCAGACGACCTCCTTTAAGAAGATATGAAAATCCGATGATTGCAGTAAGAGGGGTTCTCAATTCATGGCTCACATTGGCAATATATTCATCTTTAAGCTTATTTGTATCCTGTAATTTACAGACCATTTCTTTTTCTTTTTGATACAGATGGGCACGGGAAAAAGCTATGGCAACCTGTTTTGCCACGGCAGTAACAAGCCTTACATGATCGGATGTGAAATAATTTTTCTTCATACCTGCAAGACCGATGATGCCATAGCACTTACCCTGGTATAACATAGGGACATAACAGAGTGAGGACGGGATTTCATAATCGGAAGTAACGGGAAAGCGAACTCTGTCATCACAGGAAACATCATTTACATGTAATGTGGCTTTATTTTTTATAACCCATCCGGGATGGCGGTTCATTAATTCTTCCTGGCTTATTCTCCGTTCCTCTCCTTCCACGCCTTTTGCATCAACAAGGGTAAGGTCACCGCTGTCTTCATCATAAAGGTAAAGGCCTGCATAAGGAAAGGAAATTACCCTGTCAAGTTCTTCTATTACAGTTCTGCTTAATATATCAATGTCCATGGTAGAAGACAGAGTCTCGCCAATCTGCACCAGAGCAGCAAGTTCTGCTTCACTCTCTTTTGCTTCCCTGTATAGTCTGGAACTTTCTATTGCAATGGAAAGAAAGCCCGATAAATACTCCAGTATAAAAAGATCCTTTTCCCTGTATTTATTTTTCTCCTCATTCCATAATGTAAAAGATCCTATAAAATTATTATTGGAATGAACGGGAACCGATATACATGAGTTCTGATTTCTGGAACTCTCCATAACAGCACTTTCAGGGAAAATGTCTCTTTTCAGTTCTCCTGAAAAAAATGGCTTTTTATTTGAAATTACCCAGCCGCTCACTGTGCCTTCAGGCGGTATATATATGCCATTGTCAAATTTAATTTCTTTATTTTCATTGGAAAGTAAAAGGTTCACTCTCTTCCCGTTATTGCCAATCAATGCAATACAGGCATGATGAAAAGATATAAACCTTTCAATTGTTGCAAGGAAAACTGTAAATATCTTTCCTGTATCGCTGGAAAGATTGGAGGAAATTGCAGATGTAATTTCTCTTGTTATATCAATCAATTCTTCCTTCAATTGTTCCTGGACCTGTTCCACCATACCGGTAAAATTCCCTTCTCTCTATGACTGAAATTTTTAGTAAAAAAATACAGGCTCATATACTGGCGGTATTTACCTGAAGGTCAAAGGTAATTCCGAAAATATTTGACACAATCCTCATCTTCAGAACCGATTTTATCATTCTTCCGAGTTCATAATCAAAATAAATTATTTCCTTACCCTGGAACTTCCCTGTTTTTGCCTCTTCAATCGGATAGAGAATATTATTTATAACAGCGCAGATCTTTTCTTCTCCGTATAGTTCAAATTTTTCAAGACTGGAACGGACGATAAAATCAATCGGATCTGCAAAATAAGGTAATTCCATAGTCATAGAATTTTCCCATGAATCACCTATTGATAGAAAGCGTTGAGGAAAAATCAAAGTACCTTTTATACCGGTTTTCACAGGTTCTCCTTCCAGAAAAGTTATTTCACCGTCCTGGCAGAGACTCACCTTCCCCGCAGCACCGTTAAAAGGAACTTCCTTAATAGTTCCGCCCACTATATAAGTAGCTTTTTCATTACAAAAATTTAATTCCATTATGCCGTCATCGAGTACCTTCAACAGTTCTACTGCAATAATTGCAACAAATGTAGAATCTGCTGTTTGAGGAACAGGGAAATTAACCTTACGGGTAATCTTACCTGTAGTTTCGTAACGAATTTTCCCTTCAAAAGCCGCTGGTTTAAATTTCAAAGCTACCTTTAAATCATTTATAGATTTATCTATTTCCTCTCAACCTCCATTGATGACAGAGATTATCTATTGTATTTATATTTTAACATGAATTGCAGTCAAAGTTAAGACCTTTATGGTAAAAATCTATTAAATTAAAATCAGCTTCCGGGTTCCGAGTTTTGAAGCTTCCTGACTCAGCCCCCGGCAAGCCCGTTAATTTTGGAGATCATAGGGGTTTTGGGGGCGTTCGGGGTATGTTAAAGGGAAGTGTAGTATCGATTGTTCACTTCCCTTTAATGTTCAAAATTATTTGATTGACTTATAGTAATCTGTTTTTAAGTTGATTAAATTATCTTTATATGGGAAAGATATTTTTTCAGGATAATTTTGTATCTGTAACGGTATGTTGGGATCTGGAAGTTCTTCTATTACCTGATTGTTATTTTCATCAAATCTTACAAAACCACGTTTCTTTTCTTTGAATATATGGTTTTTATTACTTGATGATTCTATTACAGAAGATTTGCCTGATGAAGTGTCAGGTATCCATGAACCCTCTATGTAGTAATAGGGACTGCTCTGTGGATATAGTTCGGGATAGATAGGGAAAACATATCTGACGTTTACTGTTATGCCTTCTACCAGTAATTTGAATATAGAAGAACATATACCGTTATTACCTGTAATTGCTGTTGTAGGATCAAAATAACCTCCTGTGTTCGGATCTATTACTTCAAAGAATATTTTTCTGTTCTGTGCCGGTGCAGGTGGAATATAGTAATATGGAAAATCTGAATAATCTACCAAAAAACCTACTTTGACTGTAGAAGATTCATTTATTTTAATCTGAGAAGGATTGGCGACTACCTGCCATGCATACATACCAAAAACTTCTGTAGTGTGAATATCACTGAAACTGACAGTATCAGGATTATTACGGTCAAGGAAAAATTCATTTCGTATTTGCATATCTAAATGGGTATCTGCTCTTAATTTTACTTTCTTAAAAACACCATTGTAATCGCTATTGAGTGTTACCGATTGTAAATAATTTATTCCATCTGTTGTTAATGCACCATATCCGCCTACTATGGTATATCTGGCTTTGATGTTTTCTATTCCAACTGCTTCCTGGCTTTGTATTGTATCGCTTTCTTTGCCTGGAAAAGATGTGGGAATTGGAGTGGGTTTAGGCAGGAGATCCGGAGATTCTAACACGATATTTGTTTTTATATAGGTTTCACTTGCTTTTAAAGGTAATAGTTCATCAGGGTCTTCTTCTTGAATACCTTCTAAATATATAGGGGCTATTTTTACGTATATGTTTGTGTAACCTAAATCCATAACAACTTCATTATTGGGGTCAAAAGTTAATTCATAGTCTTTTTCTGCTATTACCAAGAGTCCTTTTGTATCATAGATTTCTGCTCTTATTATTGCCTTTACCGCTGGAAGAGGGCCGAGAGTAACCCTAGTTTCAATAAGATTTGGTGGTGGTAAAATCTCAATAGAACCATTAGGTTTTAGATAATTATTTGGATCATCAGGAGGAGCATTTGGGTCATTCAGATCAGGTGCTTTTCGGATTTTTAGTATAATCTTACTTACACCATTCGGCATAGAGGCTGTGAGAGTATTTTCTTCATTACCTGAAGACATAATAATGTTTCCAGCGGAATTATTTTGAGGCCATTTTACCTGAATAGTTATATATGCATTGTTATTTTGGATATTATTACTTGGATCTTGAATGGATAAAGAAGGTGGAGTAATTATGTTATTATTTCCACCTCCACAACCATTTATAAGTATAGTATAACAAAGTATTGTTAATATAAGTAAGAATAGGTACAAAACATTTTTCATGATCCTTTCTCCTTTTCTTTTTTTAATTTATTCTCTAAGATTTAAAGTATTTGAATTTAAAATATCTATAGATATTTACAATATTACCACTAAGTAAACAAACAATAATAACCTTGCTAAAGTGATCACTACCAGAATTATTTACTATATATTCTCTATGATTATTATAAAAATTAAAAGTTTCATTGATAATTTGTTTGATCGCAAGTAAATTTGAAATTACACCTGCATCTGAATATTTGGTATGTAAAAAAGCAATCAAGTAACCTATAAAATAATCATATGCGATTACAAATATTAATCCTGTTGTAGAATAAATGTACCAAGGTATATCTTTTCTTATAATCTTAATACTTAAAGCTCCAATAAAAGGGCCAAAGAAAAGAAAATAATAATAAGGAACTGCTTCATCTATTTTACAAGTTGCAGGGTCATATTTCGACCAAAATAAAATAAATAAAATTATAGTCCATCCTATACTAAAAGAAATGAAATTACCTAAAAACCAATATTTTATATTTGCAACCAATAATCTATTATTAAAACAACCTTTTGAATTTTGTAGCATAAATCTCCAATTATTCATTTTTTTGTAATATAGCATGTCCATCCGTAGGTAAATAAGTATTTAAATATTCACCATTAGGCCCTGCATACATATGCATCTTTACCTGAAGTGGTTTGAAAGCTAAATCATTTGCTGATGCAAATGCAATGTATGCAGGCTCTCGTGTATAAGGTGGCATATCAAAAAATTCTGTACCTAACATATAACTGAAGAAGTGATATGCAAATGTACCACAACTGAAAAATGGTTCAACCCCAGAAGGCGCTACATAAACCTGAACTTTTTGAAATACTTGAGGGAGTGAGAAGAGTTCCCAAGCATCACAAGCGTTTACAACTACAAGTGATCCTGTAAAGTTTTTAGTAAAAATTTGTGGTTTTAGCATAACTATTTTAATCTGATATATCCCCTTACTAGGAATAGTAGTTTCGTCTTTATAAAACATACCGAGATCCACTATGCCTTCATCCCACATATTTTTATTCTGTGTCTGTGTTAGCCAGGTATTTAAAGTAGAATCTACTGCACCTCCTAAAGTTTCATAAAGAGGGCAAGCTTGGATTCCAGCCCGGTAACTGCCATCATCTTCACGCATAACAACACCATGAGCTGTAATAAATACTACCCCATAATTATTTATATTTAAAAAATCGTTAGGCATTACAAGATTTTTATTATCTAGAATAGTACATCTACATAGATAAGTGTTACTATGACCTTCTTCGGGTTCAGGGTTAGAAATTAAAATTTGAGCTTTACTTGGATCATTATCATCTGGAGTTGGAACTGTAGGGAAAGCACCTGGATCTAATTTATAGTTTATTACGCCTGAATAGGTAACATTAAAACCTTTAGTTTGGAATGTAGATCTAATAGAATCTGTTTCACCAAATATTTTCTTATTATGATATCTATCTTCAAATGCTTTTGGACCTAACATTAATACTTCTTTATTTTTTAATGTAACTGGTTCTCCATAAATAGAAGACTGACTATATAATTTTTCTTTTTGTAAAGGTGTATTTGCATCTATTTTAGCTGATAACCACTCGATTATATATACAGAATGACCACTTTTAAAAGTATAGACGATAGTATAGGAATTTATTAGCTCAGCTTTTTCTATAGCTCCTGCTACATCAAGTGGAAGGGGGAAGTCTGGCAATTGTTGATTAAGCCATTCTACAGTTTTCTGTCTCCCCTGATCACGCCCTAATTCTTCTTGCCATATAATTTTTTGTTCCAGTATTTTTGTAGTAATATTATCATAATATGGATCAGGTGGAATAGGGTAAGTAGGTATTGGTGTCGGTGTTAAAGTAGGAGTTGGCGTAGGCTCAGGTGGCACTCCAAAATTAAAATTAGTCAATTTCTCATTAAGTGAATCTATATATTTTATCTCAACATGCTTTGTTCTTTTTCCTGACTCATCAGTCCACCATGTTGCAATTACTTCCCTGTTCGTTCCTTCAAAAACCTCCGGCAATACATAATTTCCTTCAGCATCCAGATGACAGAAAGATTTGGGCCCTATGGATTTGACATGTCCGTCTATCAAAGGACTTCCATCTGTAAATACTTTCCCTGATATACTTACTGTCTCATGGACTATCTCCACCGGCATAGGTATATTCTGCCCGCTTACTCCGTTACTGGAAGTGCTGGCAGTAATAGTGCCGGTTTTACCCATCCCGGCAGCAGCTTCCTGTTTAGCTCTAAACACGCCATAACCAATGTTAAAAATTTCCTGACCTCTGATTTTCAGATAAAATGGAGGTGTTACTGTGCCTATGAATGAATCATTAAGACTGAAGCTGAGACCTGATTCTTTTAAATTTATTGAGGCAAAAACTTTGAATATTGAAATTCCCCCTGGAAGGGCATAGACAGATCTGGAACAGGATTTTAATTTTTCACTGTTTTCCCCGGTGGAGGTAAGGAGGTCTGCAAAAGATGTTCTATTTACAGAGAAGTGTTCTCCGTCATTTAAAACTACTTCAAAAGCTGCTGTATTATCATTGGATTGAACCGGCACATCTGCCTCAAAGTATCCGTCTGAATTAACATTTATGGGGCTATCTGAATAAAGTGTAAAAAATTTAGCAGAGGAATTATATTGAACAAGTGGTTTCCACTGTGACATCTCGGAAGAAAGCTGGTTATAAATCTCTTGAATTTCAGATTTATTCCATTC
>JBEHWO010000012.1:0-43800 GCA_040217695.1 Vulcanimicrobiota bacterium
TCTTGTTGTCTTCTTCAACCAGTTGCCTGAAGCTATCCAGAGAAAAAATTTCTTCTTTTTTTGAAATATCTTCTTTTTTTCCGAAAAATATATCGAATATACCCATATCAAATCACATCCTTATTTTTATAGTATATTTCATAAATATCCATAAATAATGATCTCGTAATGCGTAATGCGTGATGCGTAATGCGCAGGGATTAAACCTGTTACGCGTTATGACAACTTAAATTCTAACACATTATGAAAATAACTATAATAGCTTATACCGGAGTAAGATATAAATGAACGTAATAAAAAACATAATCACCTGATATTGACTCACATGCAGGAAAATATAACATATATATTGAATGAAATTTCTATGAGTTATAGTGTATTTAATAACGTATTAGAATTTAAGTGAGTAGTGAGTGGTGAGTAGTGAGTAGAAGTGGACATCCCCACTCAATATTCACTACTCACTATTATAGTTTATTTCGTAACCGATTAGAAGCTTTTATAAAAATAATAATTACTTCGTTGACCATGAGCGTGTAATAAATTGTATACTCCCGTCACGCGTCACGCGTCACGCGTTACGCGTCACGACTCACCAATCAGTGAGTAATGAGCAATGAAGGCAAATTTTTCATTCACTATTCACTACTCACTATACAGGAGAGGATTACAATCAATAAATTTCATAAAATCCTTGAAGGTTATCTTGTAGCTACCATGAGTGTAATTCTTGCTACAGGAGGTCTGTGGCTACTCAAGCATATTCTGGAAAAAGCCCATATGGGGCTTGTTTATCTTCTGGTAGTAGCTACAGTGGCAGGCTTTGCAGGAACAAGACCTGCTATTTTCTCTGCTGTTTTATCCTTTCTTACATGGAATTTTTTCTTCCTTTATCCTACCTTTACCTTTATTATACATGACCAGAGAGACTGGCTTCTGCTATGTGTGTTTCTTATAATAGGCATTATGACAGGCCATATGACAGGCCGTATGAGAGTAAGAGAGGCGGAAGCCATAGCAAGAGAACATGATACGAATGCTCTTTACAGGGCAATAGTATCAATTAATGCCCAGATAAGGCCGGAGACAATTCTCAGAGAACTGGTAGAGCAGGTACTTATAAATACCGGTGCTTTCGGATGTGCCATATGTTCTGTTAAAGATAAAGATAATCTCAATATCCTTGCAGGTGTCGGAGAGCTAAAGGCACTTGAAGAAAAAGAAACAATAAAGATAATCTGTCAGTCTATGGAACAGGGAAAAGCGGCAGGCATAACTTTTGTGCCGGATGCTTATTCTCCGGGACATATTCACTGGCCTGTTTCTGTAACTCATAGTTCTTTACTTTCAAAAAATGTTTCCCGTTCAGATGTATTTATTCCCATGTACGCACGTGATAAGGCTCTTGGACTGATGTATGTTATACCTGTGGAAGACAGGGTTTTCAGTGTGTCAGATTTCAGATTGATCGTCGCCTTTGCCGGCAATGCAGCCAATTTCCTTGAAAGGCAGAGGCTTATGGAAGAGACAGCCAGGGCCGAAACACTGAGAGAAACAGAAAGACTCAGATCTGTTCTGTTTTCTTCTATTTCACATAATCTTAAAACACCTCTCGCATCTCTAAATGCCACTTTATCCAGTCTCAGGCAGAAAGATGTGAAATGGGATGAAGAAACCCTTCAGGAACAGTTAGGTTTTATGGCTGAAGATCTGAAAAGAGTGACAGAAAATATAGAGAAACTTCTGGACCTTGCCAAACTTGAATCAGGAAGCTGGAAACCTGAGAGGGAATGGTTTGAACTCAGAGAAATTGTAAGTACTGCCGTAAGACGTCTTCCTGAAAATCAATACAGACGTCTTAAGATTGATATCCCTGATGAATTGCCACTTCTATGGGTTGATACGGTACAGATTTCACAGGTCATCCGTCATCTTGTAGAAAATGCTCTCGATTATTCAGAGTATTCCTCACCTGTAATGATAGTGGCAGATTTTCAGGATAATAATATCAGATTCTGGGTCGAAGATACCGGCCCCGGTATTCTTATAAATGAAAGAGAATTAATTTTCCGTAAATTTTATCGCGGTCAGGTGGCAAGAGAAAAATCAGTAAGAGGAACAGGTCTCGGCCTGTCCATATGTCTTGAAATTATTCAGGCTCACGGAGGACATATTTCTGTAGAGGATTCTTCGTACGGGGGAGCAAGATTTCTTGTGTCTCTTCCTGTGAATGGTGAGTAGTGGATGGTGAATGGTGAATAGTGAGCAGTGATCAGTGAGTAGTGAAGAATAATATATATTACGAATTACGCATCACTCATCACGATTTAAAGAAAGGAATATAAAATGAGTGTAAATAAAGAAAAAATTCTTGTAGTAGATGATGATGTTCAGATAAGAAGGGCTCTGAAGAATGCTCTTTCTGCAAGAGATTATGATGTGTTACTTGCTTCTAACGGCGACGAGGCTCTTGAAATTGCTTCTCTGGAAGTACCGTCTATGGTTATTCTTGATCTTTCCATGCCTGGAATGACAGGACTGGATGTATGTAAAGAGTTAAGAACCTGGTTACAGGTTCCCATACTTGTCCTTTCGGTTCATGATAAAGAAAAAGATAAGGTTTCTGCCCTGGATCTGGGAGCAGACGATTATCTGACAAAGCCTTTTAATACGGGTGAATTACTTGCAAGGATAAGGGCTCATATAAGGAGATCCAGGCAGATTCCTTCTTCCGTAACAGTTTTTGAGTCTCATGGATTGAAGGTTGATCTCTCAAAACATCAGGTCTTCAGAGATGGTCAGGAAGTGAAACTTACGAAAACAGAATTTTCCCTTCTTCAATATCTCATAAAAAATTCAGGAAGAGTTGTGACATACACTATACTTCTTTCAGAGGTATGGGGCCCTGAATATGAAGGTGATACTCAGACCCTCAGAGTTCATATCGGAAATCTCAGGAAAAAGATTGAAGGAGATCCGAACAGACCGAATTTTATCCTTACAGAGCCCGGTGTCGGTTACAGATTTTACGCCAATAATGATTAGAATTAAAGAAATGTTCTGTTATAATAGTTCCTGAAGCAAAGAACCGGAATTTCAATCAGGAGTTACGCATTTTGTCATTGCGAGGAGCAAAGCGACGAAGCAATCTCAATGGTTTTCTGTTGCCATGACGGGATTGCTTCGCTTCGCTCGCAATGACTGGTTTTCCCCTGTTTTTTGCGTAAGTCCTGTTCAATATGATACATCCGGGAGAACGAAATTATCAGTAAGAGGATTATTTGTTTTCGGAAGGGGCTGGCCATTGAAATTCCCAATGTATTTATCTATGCAAAGAAGTATAATAATTTGCCAGATTTATCACTGGCACCACCAGATATTACTGGTTTTGTCTCGGAATCGCTTTGCTCCATTTCTTCTCACGGACAATCTCATCATTTTCAAACAATTGTCTCGTAACGTTAAGATTAAATGTTTTCCTGTCAGATATGAAGTTAAATATGCTGATCAGGCGAATATCCCTTTCTGGAAGGTAAATGTTATAGGTTGTAACAGCTTTATAGGATGCATTGGCCGGATCATTATCATTTACTTTCCATGTATTCAGTTCATTTCTGCAGTAATTTACATCCCCTATATTCCACTCTTCATCTTCACCTGATGTGTAGACGGCTTCCCCTGTATCAGGATTGTAATTTATAGGATATTCTTTATTTTCTCCGTTATTCTTATAAGTTGTTGTATCGGGAGGATACTCTTCTCCTTCAGGTTCGGGAAGATCACACCTGCCGGTCAGGGTGTTCTCTGTAACCACAGGCAGTTCAATCCATGTACCGGAGCCGGTAAAGAGGGTTGTTTTTCCTTTATAAGGCGTGGGCCATCCCATAGGGAACTGGGCATTGCTTACTGCCAGCCGGATTCTATGACCTGTTTTAAACCGCCACGTAGTGTAATGAACCTCGCCTGATATCTCTGCAGGTTCGCCCGGCACCAGTGGTTTTCGCTCCAGCCGTGATATCCTGTCTGCCGGATTGATAAGAACACCGCTTACCAGTGATACCTGCCCGTCAGGCCATACATCTTCAAGACGTACTGTCCACTGATAGAGAGGAGCATCAGCCGCAATCTTCAGGTGTACCTGCGAGAAGCCTATTATCTCCACAGGCTTCGTAAGAGGTTCCGAATCATAGACCAGACTTTTTTCATCATCACCTGCCATGTCTCCGCTCAGTTCTCCCCACCATGTGTGGATTTCCATTCCTGCTCCTGCTTCATATGCCAGTGTGTGCTTCGCCGGTTTATCCGGTGCAGAAACTGTCAGATTATGCGCTTCTCCCGGGTAAAAACGTTTCATGTCAATTCCGCCGACCGGCCAGTCTCCGCAGCGCCACTCTCCGGGAAGTTTTTGAATATCACAGGACGGGGGACAGCCATCACGGACAAAGACCATAAAACGGGGTTCATCCATAATACCATTGTCAGTTTCTTTTAACCAGTAGTCCCACCATCTGACTGCTTTCTTTCTCCACTCGTAATTGGGTCCGGGAGTACCTGTGTCAGGCCATTCATGTTTCCAGGGACCAATATCGCCCTTTACCTGTTTATTGGATGAGTCCAGAAGTTTTGCAACTGCATCACGGTATCCGTCAAGAAGACCTCCTATGATATACACCGGGATTTCAACATCAGGCCTGAATCTGAGGGATTCCTTTCTCCAGAAAGGACTGTCACACTGATTTTCTTTCCATATGAAATGCCAGGGATCCCTGTCAAAACGTTCTTTGAAATATTCCGGTGTAAAACTGTAGCTTCCCGGAACAGGAAGGGCATTGTAAGAGTCTATCATGGCTTCCCATACATCCATATGTAAAACACCGTCTATATAATGGATATCCTGATAATAAAGGTCATCAGATGCATGGGCTATCAGTATGGCTTTTAGCGCAGGAGGTTTTCTTGCTGCAATCATGAGTGCATTAAAGCCGCTCCATGAGATGCCGTACATCCCCACATTGCCGTTTGACCATGTTTTTTCTGACAGAAGGTCTATTGACTCTACACCGTCAGACAGTTCCTGCTCGGTATATTCGGCTTCCGGCAGAACCCCTTCGCTGCTTCCTGTACCACGGACATCCACCCTTGCCACCACATATCCCCGTCTGGCAAAATATGCACCTATTGGATAGTCCCACATATAGGACATATCGTCTTTTCTATAAGGGTTCATTTCAAGAAGAACAGGAAATTTCTCATCTTCCTCCTTTGCAACCGGCATAAAATAAGTGACAGAAAGTTTTACTCCGTCAGACATTTCCAGATAGTCTTTCTCCGTCTTAAAGTCATAGTCAGACGGAGATGGAGGCTCCGGGGCTGCAGATGTTGGTGTGATTTTTTCAAAACATCCTGTTATAATAAATATGCTTACCAGAATTACACATATAAGAGTTTTCATATTTTTACTACTCCCCGATTATCAGTATTATAAGTCTCATTGTTATTTATTTCCATCTGAGGTAATGAAAATCCTGCCATGAGCCGGATGTAATCAACAGTCCACAACTACAAGAATATTTATATTTTTTATAAAATTATTTGTTCTAATTTTTCCTTTCTTTTTTGCCAGTCCGGCATTACCCGTGATAAGAGTTTGAAGAATTTTTTATTATGGTTGTAGTGTTTTAGATGACACATTTCATGAGTAATCACATAGTCTATACAGTGAGAAGGCACTTTGATGAGTTCTCTGTTGAGCAATATAGTGCCATTTTTACTGCAGCTGCCCCAGCGTTTTTTCATTTGTTTTATTTTTATCCGGAGCGGAGTGTTTATGTCATATTTTTTTATTTTTTCATAGCAGAGTGTTACTCTTTGATTGAATTTTACTCTGGCATGGTCTGAATACCAGTTTCCCAGAAGAGTCTTGACTTTTTCAGGATTGTTTTTTTCTCCGGTATTTATATAGATATATCCACCTTTTAGTTTTACCTTTTCTTCAGCAGATTCAATTATTTTAAGTCTGTACTGTTTGCCCAGATACATATGAGTTTCACCGCTCACGTATTTTCTTTCCGGCACAGGCGGAGGGAGAGTATTGAAGAAGTTCTGCTGTTTTATTATCCAGTGAGCACGCTTCTTTACCTTTTCAAGTATAAAATCAAGTGCTCTGTCAGATGGTGCTTTTACTGTTACATGCAGGTCAGGCGTAACTGTAATTTTCAGGCTCTTCCTCTGACTTAATTCAAGTTTAAATTTGATTTTCTGATTACCATATGTAATGGCATGATAATTTGTTTCTGTCATTATTGATATCCTCTGTCTGAACCGGGATTTTCGGGATTAAAAGATTAGGAATAGAATTTTATTAATTGTCTCTTTCCTCGCGTCACGCGTTACGCGTTACGCGTCACGATTTAATATATTTGAGACAGTTATTTAATTATCGTTCCTTAATAGGATTGAGTAAGCCATTATTTCTGTTATAGTCACA
Organism: Vulcanimicrobiota bacterium; assembly: GCA_040217695.1. Taxonomy (GTDB): domain Bacteria; phylum Vulcanimicrobiota; class SpSt-956; order SpSt-956; family JAKJGF01; genus CALARM01. The sequence continues at coordinate 6,488 of JBEHWO010000012.1, forward strand.
TATTATATCTCAACCTCCCAATATTTATTGCTTCTTCCATTATTTTGTCTATATCATCTACTGTCAGATTTATTCTATGAAGTTCTTTAATCTCATATAAAGAATCTTCTATTTCATTACGCATTTTATTCTGAGTATCAGTATTGTTTACCCAGTCAACTATTTTATTCTGCTGAATTATGTCGTCTATTGCTATAGCCGTATCTGCCGATATATCTTTTATATCAGGGATATTATTAGTTTTATTGAGAGTTTCCAGGACAATTCCATAGAAAGCTTTGGCTATTAATCTGTGTTTTAATTTGTCCGGCATTTCGTCTCCTGTTCTATCTCTTACCGAGACCATTATGCCTTTTACTGTTTCAAGATATTCTGTTTCGGATATTCTCCTGTTTTTAAAATTTTCTATGGTGTCTTTTAGCAATTTTGAAAATCTGGTATAAAATACAGGATCTTCTTCCAATTTTTCTTCTATAGTTTTTTCCGTTCTGTATGCTATTGTGTCTGCCTGAGAAGCTATTGTTTTACATTCCTCTACCTGGGCGGCGAATTTTTCAGTTTCAAAGATATTAACAGGTTCTGTTATATATAAAATTTCATTTGAAGGTATATAGGTGTCTATGAGTTTACGGATTTTCGGTTCATAGTCTCTGTAGTCTATTTCATCCGAATAACGCCTTTTTACTGATTTTCTTAGTGAAAGAAAGAATTGAAGATCTTTTTTATAGTTATTTATTTTTTCTTCCGGTGTTTCTTCCAGATATTTACTTGAAGACATGGCAACAGATAAGGTTTTTGCATAGTCTGTTAACCTCTCATAAAAGTTATCTCTCACTTTTTCGTCTGATAGTAATCGTTCATAGGCTTCTTCGTCTGATTTATTTTTAATTTCTTTAAAAATTTCCCAGAGATCCGAATGTTTTTGAGGGAGTCTATTGATTTCTTCAGTTATATTTTTTAGTAAACCTTCTACATCTTCTTCTTCAAAATCTTCGAGAGATGTATAGTCTGTCAGGGCTTTATCGAGATCACCTAACAATCCGTAATAATCTATAATATAGCCGAATTCTTTGTTTTCATAAAGGCGGTTAACCCTTGCTATGGCCTGAAGGAGTTTGTGATCTCTTAAATTTCTGGTTATATATAGAACTACATTTCTCGGAGCGTCAAACCCGGTGAGGAGTTTATCTACGACTATTATAACTTCAGGGCAGTCGTCATTTTTAAATGAGTTAATAAGCTGTTTGTTATAATTCTTCTCATTACCATATTTATTCATTATGTTTTTCCAGAATATCTGGACTTCACTTTTTGTTTCTTCAAAAACATCTTCATGGCCTTCTCTTGTATCAGGACCGGAGATTAAAATTTCCGATGATACGTCTCCAAAATCATCGAGATATTTTTTGTATTTCAGAGCAGCAATTTTTGAAGGGGCTGTTAATTGCCCTTTAAAAGAAGTGTTTTTCCATGTTTTTTTGAAATGTTCGCTTATGTCATAGGCTGCACTGGCGATTTTCTGTTCTGCTTCATTCAGCCGGTCTGCTGTACTGAATTTTCTTTTCAGATCTGTTTTTTGTTTTTCCGTCAGATTTTTAGATATTTTTTCAAACCAGCTGTCAATTGATGTCTGATCGACTTCCTGCACGACATGGCGTCCTTCATAGAGCAGTGGGACAACGGCCTTATCCTTTACGGCTCTATCGATTGTATAGGTATCTATAATGCCTCCGAATTTTCTGGCGGTGTTTTTGTCTTTTTTCATTAAAGGTGTGCCGGTAAATCCTATATAACAGGCCCGGGGAAGTACCTTTTCCATTGTGGCATTTGCCACACCGTACTGACTTCTGTGGCTTTCGTCTACAAGAACAAAAATATTATTTGATGTATCTTTGAATTTTCTCTTTTTCCCTGCTGTTTCAAATTTATCTACTATAGTAGTGATGATTTCTTTTTTTTCTTTTATTTTTGTTACCAGATCTTCACCGCTTGTAGCCTGAACGGGATCTTTACCGCACTGATGAAAAGTTTTATATATCTGGTCATCAAGATCTACTCTGTCTGTAACGAGGATTATTCTCGGGTCAGAGATAGACGGCTCCAGTGAAAGAGCTTTTGCCATCATCACCATTGTTAAGGATTTTCCGCTTCCCTGGGTATGCCAGATGACTCCTCCGGCTCTTTTTCCTTCTTTATTTATTTCTGTTACCCGTTCCAGAGTGTTTTTAACTGCAAAATACTGCTGATATCTTGCAATTTTCTTTACTCCGCAGTCATATAAAATAAAATTATATATAAGTTCGATAAATCTATCAGGTTTTAATAGAGAATATATAAGGCGGTCCTGTTCTGTGACTGTTATTTCACCCGGTTCGGAAAGTGATTTTTTTATTAATTCCATAAGGTTTATATCATTTGAAGATTCTGTTTCACTGATTTCTTTTCCGTATCTGGCTTTACTTTCTTTAAGGATCAGGTTTTGAGAAACACCGGCTCTATCAAAATATGTACAGGAGAATGGCGGGGAAAATAATTTTTTTCTCTGTTCTTCCGTAAGGGGGGTATTTATAATCTCTAAAAGTTCTTTTTCGCCTCTCTCTTGCTCTCTCCAGAGAGACCAGAATTTTGCTTTTGTGCCTGTAGTTGCGTATTTGCCTTCGTTTTTAGTAAGAGCCATGAGTATTTGAGAATATACAAAAAGTCCCGGTATTTCGTCATCTTTCTGATTTCTTATATTCTGTGAAATGGCCTGTTCTATGGGCTCTTTTATATCAGGTCTTTTACATTCTATTACTGAAAGGGGGATACCGTTTACAAAGAGGACTATATCAGGCCGTCTGGTTTCATTACTGCCGGTACGTGAGACTTCAAATTCTGCCGTTACATGAAAGACATTGTTCTTTATGTCTTTCCAGTCAATGTATTTCAGATTGAAGCTTTTTTTGTCTCCGTCCATGTTCTGTTCAAAGCTTTTGCCGAGACAGAGGAGATCATAGATTTTTTCATTTGTGTTTATAAGACCTTCATAATGATAATCTTTAAGGGCTTCTATGGCATTTTTTATATTGCTGTCGGAGAATTCGTATTTTTTACCTTTAAAATTTATATGGTTTATCTTCCTGAGCTGACCTTCTAAAATTCCTTCGAGTATGACTTTTGATTTTTTGCCATGCCTTTCTTTCAGAGTTTCTTCATGTGTGAGATAGATGTAACCCATATTCTGCAATAAGATTAACGCAGGTATTTGAGATATATGATCTTCTTTAAAGGACGGTATTCTGTTCATTTTTCTTCTCCTGTGAAATATTCTACTTTATAATCTATTTTTTTATCTGCAAAAACAACAGCAAGAAAAATTATTTTCTTTTTCTCTTTCAGGAATTTTTCATAATATTTCTTTTCTTTAATCTGTTTTATGGCCATTTTTGCCAGTCCTTCTGTATCAATTCCTTTTTTCCCATACTTAAATTCCATTATATATATCTGTTTTTTTGTTATTAATATGCCGTCAATACGACCTTTATCTGTTAATATTTCCGGATCACATTTTACCCCTGTTAAGGTCATTAACATATAAAATAAGGAGAGTGATAATAACTTTCTTTTTCAATATGTAATGTATAGGGTATTCCGGCAAAAATAGTTCTAACTATCTGTATAGCTTTCTGTAGATCTTCTTTTTCCAGTGATTTTCTTAAATCTATATATAAAGGTTTTACGGCAGATACATTTTTATCAATATAATTGCCCAGCAGATAATTCAGCAAAGATTCTTTTACTTCCGAATTGGGAGAGGTCAGTGTATACAGGCGGTCTTTTTTATCTATGGATTCTATTGTCAGATAACCTGTTTGAAATAACAATGATGTGAGATCCATATTTTCTATATCATAACTGTCGAATATATATTCGCTTACTGTAACTTTTTCTATATTTGTAAGTTCATAATTTTCTTCTCTTATCAGTTTTATAAGAAATGCAGGAGTTCCTGTGGAAAACCAGTAATTGCCAAAAGACTGTAATTTAAAAAAGCTCAAAATAGAATGGTGATTAAAAAGTTTTTTCTCGCCATCCCAGGAGTAACCGTCATACCATTCCTTTATTTTTTGAAGCATTTCTTTTTTATTACTCTTATTTTTATCTGCTGCAACAGCCATATAATCTGAGAAATATATCTTTAATTCTTTTTCTGTTATTCCCAGAATAGTGGAAAATTTCTTATCCAGTGTTATGTCTTCCAGGTTATTCAGGCCTGAAAATATGGATACTTTAGAAAATTTGGAAACTCCTGTGAGAAAAGCAAATTTTATATATTCATCACAGCTTTTCAATACACTGTAAAATTCTCTTAATATTTCTCTGTTTGCCATAGCCTGTTTTTTATCTGTTATAAGGTCTATGATTGGTTTATCATATTCATCTATCAACAGGACTACTTTTTCAATTTTTGAAAGTTTTTTTATCAGTTCTCTGAAGGCTGATTTTAAGATATTTTTATTTTCTAAATTTATATCATATTCTTTACCTGTTTCTATCAATCTATCTATGGGAGTTTTAACAAAAATATCTTTTTTTTGGGAATAGGTTATCTCTGTAAAATCAATATTTATTACAGGGTATTTCTTCCAGTCCAGTTTATCATATATATAGAGTCCTCTGAAGAGTTCCTTATTGCCGGTAAAGATTTCTTTCAGTATGGATACAAGGAGGGATTTTCCGAACCGTCTTGGCCGGGATATGAAATAAGCATTGCCGGAGGTAATTAATTTATATATTTCTTTTGTTTTGTCTATATATAAATAATTTTCTCTGATTATTTTTTTAAAGGTTTGTATTCCAAGAGGGAGTGGACGCATGTATATTTCTCCTTTCTGGCCGTTGATTACTATAGCAATCGTTCGTTATAGATTTCATCTCTATTAAATTTAACGTCTTTATCAAATTTATGATATTTCTCTATCAATTCTGAAATTTCTTTACTCTTATTCGTATTGATCGTTGAGTAAACAAAGCTGATTATTTCATTAAACAGGAGTTACGTATTTTGTCATTGCGAGGAGCGAAGCGACGAAGCAATCCCGACAGTTTTCGGTATACCAGTGGGATTGCTTCGCTTCGCTCGCAATGACTGGTTTTTCATTGTTTTTTGCGTAAGTCCTGATTAAATATAGTTTTATCAGTACCTTCCGGCAGAGTTATTATAAGGGTATTGTCCTTTATCTCTATCATTTCGGTCACCTTCTTTAGATAGGCTCTAACAGATTACCCCGGATTAAAAAAATCCTGTTAATCTTTTAATCCTGCAAATCCCGGTTCAGACAACGGTCACTCTGATCTGTCCTGTTAAGAGTTTCTGCATAAGTCCTTTCTTCTGGTTTTTAAGAGAGTTTAATTTGTTTTCCAGGAGTTTCATTTCTCTGTCGCAGGTGGAGAGGACAGATGCGATTTTTTGTTGTTCTTCTATTGATGGATAATATAAACTCAATTCAGCAAAATCATTATAGCTAATTTGTTTTCCGTCTCTAATTCCAATTACGGCTACTGAAAGTCTGGAAATAAAATCTACCGATTTAAATAAATATTTATAGTATTGTTGTTCTATTGGGATAATGTTTTTTAGAACAGTATAGGCAGGGCTTACAATACCTCTATATTCGGAATGCTCAATGCCTCCCTGAAAAGATCGAAGACTGATAACAAAATCACCTTTGTTTACTAATTTATAAGTTTTTACATCTCCTTCAGGCATCATAACTCTTCCTTCAAGCATGTTTCTTGGTAAAACACCTTTATCCTGAGTAGCGGAAAGTAATTCTTCTTCCGGATGGTTTTTATCAGAGTAATTTTTGAATATATCTGAAGCTTTTAAAATCTGCCAGTCTTCAGGTAATTTTCCGATTTCTGTTTTTTTATAACTCTGTGATTTAATAAACTCTTTAAATCTTTTTTTGCCGGTAAGAAGTTTCTGCATAAGGCCTTTTTTGAGTTTAGTTCTGGCATTTATTAATTTTTCTGTTTTTTCTATGGCTTTATCCCAGCAGGAGAGGATCCGGGCTATTTTTTGTTGTTCTAATGGTAATGGTAGAGGAATATATACGTTGTTAATTATTTCTTTGCTTAAATTTGGTTGTCCTGAGCCTTGAACAATTGACAATATCTTATTCCTATTGGCTTTTAAGTAATGATAAATATAAATATTTATTACTTTTTTATTAATAGAATTTATAGATAATACAGCTTGATTTGCTGCAGCTTCAATCATTAACATAGATACTTGACCTGCTGTAGCACCATATAAAGCCATAAGTATAGAACCCTTAGAGATCATTTTAGCACTTGATTCTTCTAACCCTAACTTTGAAATATACTCTTCTGTTTTAAATATATAATTTTGATTTACTTCTCCTGATTTTACCCAAGGTATTTCTCCTTTATAAAAAAGAAGGTTATTTCTCTTAGGTGTACCTCCTGCAAAAGTTTTAACTATGCTTCTTAATTTTACAACGTCCCACTCCACCGGCACCAATCCCAGTTCAGTCTTCTTATAACCCTCTTTACCTTCAATTTTTTCCATATCCATACCTTTCATTTGTCTGAACCGGGATTTTCTGGATTAAAGGATTAACAGGATTTTCTTATCCCGGCAATTGTAGAAATCTGTTACATTATATCAGTTCCATCATTTGTGTCACCAATGGAGACACAATTTTTATTATCCGGTTTAATTCTCTCACCACTGGCGAGATTTTTATAGATTTAGTTATGTAATTTTCTACTGGCATAGTTAATTTCTATTTTGTGTCAACACTGTTGACACTATTTAACTAATAAAAAATCCCGCCCATCCTATAAATCCCGAAAATCCCGGTTCAGACTTCTAATTTCATCCTCACTCAGCCCGGTTATTTCACAGATTTCTTCTACTGAAAATTTCTTTTCAAGCAATTTCCCTGCCACTTCGATTTTACTTTTTTCCATACCTTTTTCCATACCTTCTTCCAGCCCTCTTATTCTGGCAGTTTGCAGGGCTCCGTCTGCATCACGAAGAGATTTCATCCTGGCCTCATAAATCTCTCTCTGTTCCTTATTTAAAGATATTCTGTCAAGTATTACATTCGCTTTTTCTATTGGCTGAATTTCTTTCAGTACTTCAGGCAGATTTGTTTCTGTAAATTTATCTGCATATTTCAGAAAATATATCCATCTATCCATCGTTTTTTTTAGTTCAGGCAATTCTTTTGAGAATTTTTCAAGTTCAATAAAGTGTATCTCTAATTGCTCTGTAAGATCTATGTTTTTCTTTAATTCTCTTACCCGGTACACATTATGATAATCTACTTCTTTTATGGCATTAAAATTCAGAATATTTATACGTACAGTTCTTGTAAGGTTTTGATATCCTATGCCTTCGCTTATCTGGGAAGTATAGAGTTTTGACCAGTAATATAAAGCTCTTTTCTGATAATAATATTGATCGGAAATTTGCATTTCAATATTATAAAATTCTCCTTTTTGATCTTTCGCCTTTATATCCAGGATTGTGAGTTTATCTTTACTGTATTCTTGAGAGCCGAGAGGATTAAGAATTTCTATAGATTCTATAGGATATGACTGATAATCTTCCAGTATGGCATTTAACAGAGATATAAGGATATCTTTATTCTGTTCGTTCCCGAATATGAGTTTAAAAGCAAAATCAACACGGGGGTTTATTTTACACATGATCATCACTCCTTATGAATTTGTGTCAGCACTGCTGACACTTTTTTACTGGATAAGAAATCCAGGCAATCCTTACTTATATAATCCTAATTCCTCCAGATAGCCCTTCATTTCCTTACGTACTTCTATTAATTCCTTCTCAAGTCCATCGATTTCCTTCTGCACTTCCATTATATCAATTTCCTCTTCTTCTTCAAAGGTATCAACATATCTGGGGATATTCAGATTAAATTCATTATTCTGTATCTCTTCAAAAGTAGCGCGGTAAGCATATTTTTCTACAGTATCAAAGGATTCATATGTATTGACAATTTTTTTAATATCCTCTTCTCTTAATCTGTTCTGATTTTTCCCCGGCTCAAATTCTCTGCTCCCGTCAATAAAAAGAACATCTTTATGCTTTTTCCCTTTATGGAAAATTAAAATTGCTGCAGGTATGCCTGTTCCGTAAAATAAATTTGCAGGAAGCCCTATTACTGCTTCAAGCAGATTTTCTTCTATTAAAGCTTTTCTTATCTTTCCTTCCGAAGCTTCTCTGAATAATACTCCATGAGGCACTATGACACCGATTTTACCTGTATCTTTAATGGAAGTTTCAATCATATGAGTGATAAAGGCATAATCACCTTTACTTTTAGGAGGTATGCCTCTATGAAACCTGTTATATTTATCTGCCCCTGCCTGGTCTGCTCCCCATTTATCCAGGGAAAAAGGAGGGTTTGCCACTACAATATCAAATTTCATCAATCTATCTTCTTCGAGAAGTTTCGGGTTTCCCAGTGTATCTCCCCATTCTATACGGGCATTGTCTTTTTCATGTAAGAACATATTCATTTTACACAGTGCCCATGTGCTTCCATTACTTTCCTGACCGTAGAGGGAATAATTTTTACTGTTTATTTCATTTGCTACTTTAATCAATAGTGAACCGGAGCCGCAGGCAGGGTCACATATTCTGTTTCCTTCCGACGGCTGCAGTAGTTTTGCCAGAAGTGCGGCAACTTCTGCAGGGGTATAAAATTCACCGCCCTTTTTTCCTGCATCACTGGCGAAATTGGATATGAGATATTCATAGGAATTGCCTATAATATCATGATTTCCTGTTCTTGAAGGTCTCAGATCCAGCCTGGGATCTGCAAAATCTTCAATTAAATTTTTAAGCCTCTTATTTCTTTCTTTTGTCTGGCCCAGGCTTGCTTCAGAGTTAAAATCAATATTTCGAAAAACTCCTTCCAGCTTGGTTTTATTGGCTTCTTCTATTTTTTCAAGAGCCATGTTTATTATTTCTCCTATATTGGGTTCATTACGGTTGCTGTATATAAAATCAAAATCACTTTCAGAGGGCATTATAAATCTTTCACGGCTCATTCTGCGGGAAATACGCACTTCATCACCATCGAACTGGATTTTATACTGTTCGTATTTATCTTTCCATACATCACTTAAATATTTAACAAAGAGAAATACCAGTATATAGTTTTTGTATTCCGAAGGGTCTATGACTCCTCTGAAGGTATCGCAGGCTTTCCATACGATGGAATTGATTTCGCTCTGACTGATCTGCCGGTCTGGCATAAATGTGCTCCTTTCATATTTCATGAATTTACCTGTTTCAACAACAATGTCTCGATGAATAAATTTCGTTTTTTCTGGATCTCTTTCATCAGGAAATTTTCTCTGAGAGAAAGATTGTAAATCTTTGCAATTTTTATCTGTTTTTCTATTGCCGGGATGGAGATTGTTAGCTGTCCCAGGAATTTTCGGTTAATTATCGGTATATTTGTTCCTGCTGCATGGATTTTTAAATATTCCTGTGCCGGTTTCCGGTTAATATACCAGACAAGATAAAGAGGGCTGATTATTTTTTGATCTTTTATTCTGATTACATAAAAATGTGATGCAGCAATAGTCTTTTCCAGGGGTCTGTCTATAAGGGTGGCAAAATTCTTATAGCCTCTCGGTGTAAATAGAATATCATCCTGTAGAAGATAATATTCTTCTTTCAGTTCATTTCTTTTAATACAGGTCTTTGTAAGGTTAACAGTATTTAATGTACAGTCATCATTGATGTTACTCATCTGGATAACGGAAACATTTCCATCCGGTGATGGTATGATCTTTTCCCGGAATTGATAGCCGGGAGTAATTAATGCTATATCTTCCAGTTTCACCTGAGCAAAGGATTTATTCATTTAAATCTTTCCGTCGTTGTATATTTAAAATGCAGTATGAATTTTACTTGTAAAGTATAGCATGGATGTTTTTAAAGTCAAGAAAGATTTTTTGCAGTATAGATTTTACTGCAATTTGATTATTTTTGTAACAGCCCTGTTGTTATTCTTTCCTGGTATTGATATGGCCTGAAGAGATCTTATCCGGTAATATTCCGCAAAAATTTATAAAATCTTTATATCTATCATGGGATTTTTTATAGGCTCTTTATTTCATGTCACGATATTTCATGTCACGATTTTATAAATCTTTATAAAATCTTTATATATCTTATAAATTTTTTTATAAAATCTTTATACCACTGCTATATAATTTTTTCAGGAATAAACTTGCAGTTGTTATATACCGGTTGCCATTATTGTGGTTACGACAAAAAAAATGAGGGTATTTTCTCATAAAATTACTTTATTGTATGTCTATGTATGAAAGGATTTACTTATGTTTAATATTATTTATATTATTACGATGATATTCTCCTGGGTATTATATATGGCTGTCATGTTTTACCACGATATGATTGAAAGTAAAAAGAATCTGAATTCTGAGACTTTTTACAGTAACTTATAATATTCATCTGAATTAGAAATCTTCACCATCATAGTCTCCTTTGAAATTGCATGTACGATGCCTTTGTAATTATTTATTCACAACGAATTTTCATATTTGAACAATGTTCTCGTATCTGTCTTTTCTTTATAAAATCTTTATAAACTCTTTATGTAATTTTTATATATTTTATGTTTTTTTTTATAAAATCTTTATTTCACTGTTATATGATTACAGGTGAAAGATAATATATTTATGAGGAGGGATTAACATTGAAAAAATTATTAGTAATAAGCATTCGTATAGTTATTATACTGGCAGTTATATATATTACCAGTTGTTTCCTTGGAATAAATAAATCCGGTATATAAAGAAGTTCATTGCTTCAGATGAAAAAATGCTTGAAATAGTAAAAACCAGTTATCTCAGGGTTGATAACTGATAATTACTGAGTGTATTTGAACCAGGACAGCAGAATTTTAGTATCTTCTGACCTGTATTTTTTTAATGGAAAAGAAAGGATATTATTATGATAATTGAAGTGATATATATTCCTATATTATTGACACTTCTTACAATGAGCGGTTTTATAACGGGTAAATATATGGCACAGGTTTTTAACGGAGAGAAAACGTTTCTCGCACCGGTGTTAAAACCTGTGGAAAAATTCATATATTCTGTATGTTCTGTAGATGAACATGAGGAAATGAACTGGAAAACCTATACTTTTTCAGTAGTATTTTTTAGTTTCATGAATACAGGTTTTTTATTTTTATTACAGTTACTGCAGGGCTATTTGCCTCTTAATCCGCAGAAATTTCCCGGAGTAAGATGGGATACGGCACTTAATACAGCCATATCCTTTGTAACAAATACCAACTGGCAGTCTTACGGAGGAGAGACTACTATGAGTTATTTAACTCAGATGCTCGGTCTCACGGTGCAAAATTTCCTTTCTGCGTCAGTCGGTATTGCAGCATCTCTTGCAATGATCAGAGGATTCATAAGAAAAGAGACGGAGCATATCGGGAACTTCTGGGTCGATTTAACACGTTCCATAATTTATATTCTACTTCCTTTTTCTATATTTGTTGCCATTATTCTGATTTTTCAGGGTGTTCCTCAGACCCTGAGCCATAACATAACAGCTCAAACCCTTGAAGGAAATAATCAGACAATAGCAGTTGGGCCTGTAGCTTCTCAGATTGCCATAAAACAACTGGGTACAAACGGAGGGGGCTTTTTTAATGCAAATTCTTCACATCCCTTTGAGAATCCCGATGGTTTAACCAATAGTGTCGAGGTCTTTTCCATAATATTTTTGTCGATTGCTCTCCTTTTTGCCTTTGGATTTATGATTAATAACAGTAAACAGTCATGGGCAATTTATTGGGCAGTTATGATAATTTTTATTCTCGGTCTTTCCCTGGCATTATGGTCAGAATTTCAGGGAAACCCCATACTTTCAAAGCTTGGTGTCCCGGACGGAATGAATATGGAAGGAAAAGAAGTCAGATTCGGTATTGTTCATTCTGTTCTCTGGGGGCAAATAACTACCGTTACATCAAATGGTTCGGTAAACTCCATGCAGGACAGTCTGTTACCTATCACTCCTCTTGTGTATATGTTTAATATGGGCATAGGGGAGGTTATATTCGGCGGTCTCGGAGTAGGGCTTATGGGTATATTTTTTTATATAGTAATAACTATGTTCATTGCAGGGTTAATGATTGGAAGAACACCTGAATTTCTCGGCAAAAAACTCGGTGCTATCGAGGTTGTAATGTCTGCTGTAGGAGTTCTTATGTCTGCAGTTTCTATGCTTATATTTTCTGCTGTTGCCCTGTCAACATCTGCAGGTATTTCTTCTCTGAATAACCCTTCCTGTCATGGGCTATCAGAAATACTCTATGCATATTTTTCCGGTGCCGGGAATAATGGTTCTGCTTTTGCAGGGCTCAATGCAAATACTCCTTTTTATAACCTGACCATTGGCTTATTAATACTTACAGGTCGTTTTGCCACTCTGGTTCCCGGCCTTGTCGTTGCAGGTTCACTTGCAGGAAAGAGAATAGTTCCTGAAAGTTCTGCAACATTTCCCACTACCAGTATGATTTTTGTAGTTATGTTTGCATCTGTAATTTTAATAGTGGGGGCTTTAACATTTTTACCTGTCTTTGCTCTGGGGCCAGTACTTGAATATTTTTTTATGCAGAAAGGATTGGTGTTTTAGTAGAGGCGTTTAGTAAAACGCCTCTACATGAGGTGAATTATTATGAAAAAAGAGAAAAAAACTATATTTCAAACAGGTTTATTAATGGAAGCTTTAAAGGAAGCTTTTAAGAAACTTAATCCAATGACATTAAAGAGAAACCCTGTGATGCTGATAGTGGAGATAGGTTCTATTTTAACAACATTAATAGTTCTCTGTAATATATTCTCAGGTGAAAAATTTTCTTTTAATCTTCAGGTAAGTATATGGTTGTGGTTTACCATAATATTTGCAAATTTTGCAGAATCTCTTGCAGAGATTCAGAGTAAAGCAAGGGCAGAAACACTCAGAAAGGCAAGGAGCGAATTATTTGCAAAAAAGTTTCTTTCCGGTAATACAATAGAAAAAATTTCGGCCATGTCTTTAAGAAAAGATGATATTATTCTTATAGAAGAAGGAGACATCATACCGGGGGACGGTGAGATTATAGAAGGGACTGCCCTTGTGGATGAATCTGCCATAACAGGAGAATCTGCTCCTGTCATAAGAGAGTCAGGCGGTGACAGAAGCAGTGTTACAGGAGGAACGAAACTGCTTTCGGGAACTATTAAAGTAAAAATAACGTCCAATCCGGGAGAAACATTTATGGATAATCTGATTAAAATGGTTGAGAGTTCAAAAAGACAGAAAACACCGAATGAAATAGCTCTGGAACTCCTCCTTGTAATTATGACACTTCTTTTTATAGTTGTTGTTTTTACCATTCCTGCCATAGCAGGCTATATGGGTGTTAAAATAGCCATTCCTGTCCTTGTAGCACTTCTTGTATGTTTGATGCCAACAACTATCGGAGGACTTCTTCCGGCTATCGGTATAGCAGGTATGGACAGATTGTTACAGTATAATGTTATTGCCGTGAGCGGCAGAGCAGTCGAAGCTGCAGGTGATGTGAATATAGTTCTCCTGGATAAAACCGGAACCATTACCCTTGGAAACAGAATGGCCTCGGAATTTATACCTTCTCATGGGATAGAACAGAGCAGGGTTTTAGAATCGGCATTATTTTCATCCCTTTCCGATGAAACACCTGAGGGAAGGAGTATTATTACTTTATGTAAAAAAGAAACAGGTACGAAAGGCAGTGATATAAGAGTACCCGAAGGGTCTACCTTTGTACCTTTCACCCCTCAGAGTAGAATGAGTGGAGTCGATATTAAAGACAGAAAAATACGTAAAGGTTCAATCGATGCAATAGAGGAATTTGTCAAATCCGGTGGCGGTAATATTTCTGAAGAGATAAAACTTATGGTAGATAATGTCGCAAAAAATGGAGATACTCCCCTTGTAATTTCTGAAAATAACAGTGTTTTAGGTGTTATAAGACTGAAAGATATAGTAAAAATGGGTATCAGGGAGAGGCTGGCACAGTTAAGAAAAATGGGTATCAAATCTGTAATGATTACAGGTGATAACCCTCTTACTGCCGCCTCAATAGCTGCAGAAGCAGGACTTGATGATTTCCTGGCAGGGGCAAAACCTGAAACAAAACTCTCTATGATAAGGAAATATCAGACAGACGGAAACCTTGTGGCAATGATAGGAGACGGAACAAATGATGCCCCCGCACTGGCCCAGGCGGATGTGGCAGTTGCCATGAATGCGGGCACACAGGCTGCAAGGGAAGCAGCCAATATGGTAGATCTTGACTCGAATCCTACGAAACTTCTGGATATAGTGGAAATAGGAAAACAGATACTTATTACCAGAGGTGCTCTTACAACATTCAGTGTGGCAAATGATGTGTCAAAATATTTTGCCATCATACCTGCCATGTTTTCAGTTCAGTATCCTGAACTCAATATTCTGAATGTTATGCACCTGGGAACTCCTTCAAGTGCCATTCTGTCTGCCGTTATTTTTAATGCCATAATTATTCCATGTCTTATTCCTCTTTCTCTCAGAGGAGTGAAATATGAGGCTACGTCCGTTACATCATTACTCAGGATGAATTTATTAGTCTACGGTCTCGGAGGGCTTATACTGCCATTTATATGCATAAAGATAATAGATTTACTGGTAATTTTATTAAAGCTGGCTTAGGAGAATTTCATAGAGTGAAATATGTGAGAGTGTAAATTCACTGCTAAAAAAACTAACACAGGAGGTTTATGTTTATGATTAAACAGATTAAAACATCTTTTTTGATATTTATAATATTTTCTGTTATAACAGGGCTTATTTATCCATTATCTATAACTGCTGTGGCACAGATAGCTTTCCCTTATCAGGCAAAGGGAAGTGTCATTAAATTAAATGGGAAAGTCATTGGCTCTGAATTGATCGGACAGAATTTTTCAAAACCTGAATATTTCCATGGCAGACCTTCGGCAGTAAATTATGACGGACGTACTTCCGGCGGTTCCAATTTCGGGCCTGTGAATAAGAAACTGATCGACCTGGTGGATGGCCGTATAAAACAGATAGAGGAGGAAAACAAAATCTCTTCCCAAGAAAAGATACCTGCCGATCTGGTACTGGCTTCCGCAAGCGGTCTTGACCCTCATATAAGTCCTGCCTCTGCTATGATACAGGTTAAAAGAGTTGCCGGGGCCAGAGGTCTTTCCGAAAAAGCAGTCAATGATTTAATAAAGAGAAATACGGACAATCAGTTTTTAGGACAGCAGGTTATAAATGTTTTGAAACTTAATATAGACCTTGATAAAATTTCATCCGGGAAGTGAGGCGAATATTTTGAATGATATTTTAAGAAGAACTGAAGGTTATAGTGTAGTTCATAACAAATTACAGATAATCCTCGCGTCACGCATCACGCGTTACGCGTCACGAAGTACTTAATTTCTCATAAGTTATGAAACTGACTATAATGGAAGTTATTCTGTTATTTTATTCGGCCCCGGTGAAAAGAGGCGAGAATTTTGGATGATATTTTAAAAAGACCGGACCCCGATCATCTGTTAAATCTCCTCAAAGATGAAGAGCATAAAAAAGAGCGTACGAGAGGATATCTGAAGATTTTTCTCGGATATGTGGCAGGCGTGGGAAAAACCTATCGCATGCTTACTGAGGCCAGGCTGTTAAAACAAAAGGGATACGATGTTATTACAGGCATAGTGGAAACTCATCAGAGGGCTGAAACAGAAGTTTTACTTGACGGGCTGGAAATAGTGCCGAAGAAAAAAATAGATTATAAAGGTATAGCCCTGGAAGAAATGGATCTTGATGAGATAATCAGGAGGAAACCTGAATATGTGCTGGTAGATGAACTTGCCCATACGAATGTCCCTGGCTCAAGACATGTAAAACGTTATCACGATGTGGAAGAACTTTTGAATAGCGGAATAAGTGTTTATACTACGGTTAATATTCAGCATGTTGAAAGTCTGAATGAAATTATTTATCAGATAACACAGATAGAAGTAAAAGAAACAGTCCCTGATAGTATATTTGAAATGGCAGATAAGATCGAACTTGTCGATCTCCCTGTAGATGAACACCTTCAGAGACTCGGTGAGGGTAAGGTATATATACCTGAAAAGGCAAAGGTTGCTGCATCGAAATTTTTCAGAGAAGGCAATCTTCTGGCTCTCAGAGAACTGTCTTTGAGATATACGGCAAAACGTGTCGATGACGCCATGCTCTCTTATATGAAACTCCATAAAATAAAGGGTATATGGCAGGCCAATGCGAGACTTCTGGTATGTATAAGTCCGAGCCCAACTTCGGAACATCTCATACATATGACACAGAGATATGCAGATGATCTGAATGCAGACTGGTATGCAGTATATGTAGAATCTCCTGTTTCAGCAAGACTGAGAGAGGAGCAAAAAATGTTCTGGAAAAAAACATGCATATTGCCGAAGAACTGGGCGGTAAAGTTGTAAGACTGAGCAGTATGAAACCTGCAGATGAGTTAATATCCTTTGCCAGAGGGAAAAATATAAATCTTATTATTCTTGGTTATACCAGAAAACCTTATATTGAAAGACTTCTGAAAGGCTCTATATTCAACGATATTCTGGAAAAAAGCAGCCCTATGCAGGTTCTTGTCGTTGATAGTACCGGTCCGACAAAGCAACATATCCAGAAGAAAATTATAAGAAAGCAGAAAATATCTTTTCCCTGGAAATCTTTATTTATGCCTTTTTTTATTATACTCTTTACTACAGGTTTTTCTTATATTCTGAAACCTTTACTTACTATAACAGATATTCCTTTAATATTTATACTGGCAGTAATTTACAGCGGCGTAGTATCCGGCCTGTATGCAGGTATACTGTCATCATTACTGGCTGTACTCTGTTTCAATTTTTTCTTTGTAGAACCTTATCTTACATTTTCTGTCAGAGATGTAAGGTTTATCGTTACATTTTCAGTTATATTTATTGTAGGTATTGTTACAAATATATTTGCCGAGTTTATCAGAAGACAGAATGAATTTTCCAGAAAAAGAGAAAGGTATATTTCAACCCTGTACCAGTTCAGCCAAAGTCTCCTTTCCTTTTCGGATTTAAATGAACTGTTAAAATATACGGTAAAAGAAATATCCACTTTATTCGACCTTGATTCTGTAATACTTATACCTGATAAAGAACAAAAGCTTAAGTTAAGAGCAAAGAACAGAGGTAATATTGCTTTTGATGATCATGAAAAAAACGTTGCATCATGGGTCTTTTCTCATGGCGAACAGGCCGGCTTTGGTACGGAAACACTTCCATCTGTGAAATGGAGGTTTATTCCTTTAAAAGTTAAACAGGGAGTCATTGGAGTCCTTGCTGTTTCTCCTCACAGAGAAGATTTTTATTTTTCCTCTGAAGAAGAATATCTTCTCGAATCCTTTGCCGGAATAATTTCCCCTGCCATTGCAAACAGTGTAGAGTTATAGATTTTTATATTATTCTTTTACCTTAAGACTAACTGTAGCAATCGAATCGGGCGACGTGTTTTCTACAAGAATAAATATATCTGTAATATCGGTGCCGAATTTATTTACGGTTTTTATTGCATTACTGCCGTTTACCGTCTGAGGATTAACAGGATTGTAAACACCATTACTGCAAAAGGAAGGAAATATATAACTTCTGCAGTTTGACGAAAACTTCACTGAAACCAGGTTCGACAGAACCTTTAAAATTCTTTGATCTTTATTACATGTTTATGCTCAGATCAATAAGTGAATAGTGAGCAAAAGGCTGCCTTCACTACTCACTATTCACCGCTCACTACTCACTATTTATATCGACTCTTTAGCCCAGAAGGCACTATCCAGTTTTATAGTAGAAGTTTTTTCTTCTTCATCGGGATTTGCAAATTTTACATACAATTCGGGAGAATCATTTCCAGGTATGGCCACAATCCAGGTCGCCAGTGTTCGTGATTGTTCCGGATTACTTCCTGTTCTCCATATACTGTAATCAGCTCCATCATTTTGATCTTTACTGAAGGTTATAAAATCTTCCATAGTCAGGAGTTTGCCGGGAAGAGCCAGAAGTTCTTCAATCCTGTTTAATCGTGTTTCACTGCCTTCATTGCCAGTTTCATTATACTCAAGAAATTGTTCATGAGAATAATGATTTGTATGGCATAAATATCCGTTGTCTGTTTCATTTACTGAAAATTCTCCGTCTGGAGCTACTTCTATGACAGCAATTTTCTTCTTATCTCCGAGAAGAAAATAGCCGGGATTAATATTGGAAAGTAGTTCTTTGTCGGCCAGTACACCGTCTACTGTATTATAATAAGCCAGAGCCTGTTTATTGAGTCCTTCTTTCCCGAGGTCCGTTTCTTCTACCGTAACTGCTGTGGCACTGACTATGACCAGCCCTTCTTTATTGATTCCTCCTTTAATCCCTCCGCTCCCTTCCGAGTCGGAAGTGAGTGATAAATATTTGTAGCCATCTTCAGGGCTGACAATCTCTATTTTAGTATGATTATCAGGTTTCCAGTCTCTGTTTTTAGCAACAAGGGTTATGCCGTCTTTCGTTTTATTGCCTGTTGCACCCCATAAAGTACACGCTCCGACAGGTAATCCCGATAAAATAAAAGCAGATAAAATAAAAGCAGTTAAAAATGCTTTAATAGATGTTTTTTTCATATTCTTTTTTTCCTCCTTAATTTTTGATTGTTTAGAATGTAAGTTGTCGTGACGCGTAACGCGTGACGGGTTTATAGACCTGCGCATAACGCATTACGCTTTACGCATTACGAGGTCATTATATGGATAGTTATAAAAGTAATCTTAATTTATTGTGAATCGTGAGTGTAAGATTGTTATTCATTTTTCACTTGGCTGAAAAAGTCTGAAGTTTCAAAGTTGCACCGGCATTAGAATTTATTGATGTATTTTCTATAAGAACAAATATATCTGTAATGTCAGTGCCGAAGTTACTTATTGTTTTAGTTGAACTGTTACCATATATCACTTCCTGATTACCTACATTATAATTCCCGTTACCGTTATCTTTAATCGGATAGATTACGACTCTGCAATTTGTCGATACTTCACTGAAATCCAGTGTGATTGACCCTTTGAAATTTTTGGATTCATAACACCTGTAGCCT
Organism: Vulcanimicrobiota bacterium; assembly: GCA_040217695.1. Taxonomy (GTDB): domain Bacteria; phylum Vulcanimicrobiota; class SpSt-956; order SpSt-956; family JAKJGF01; genus CALARM01. The sequence continues at coordinate 25,782 of JBEHWO010000012.1, forward strand.
ATGGAAAGAGGTTTTACTGAAATTGTCTCTGTTGAATTATTAGGGTCCTGGATGCAGTCTCTTGCTATAATATAATCATAAGGTTGACTGGCTGAACGTTTTTTTAGATTATTAAAAAAGGCATTATTAAAAAATGTGCCCCCAATATAGTAATCTTCCGCCACTTCATTGAAGGTCGTGACAAAATCTTTGCCTGTTTCTTCCAGCATTACTGTGTTAAATTTGTTTATATTTTCTTTCGGCTGAAACTTTACCATAATATTATGCAAAATACGTGGCTTTTGTTTTTTTATTATATAACTCCAGACTATATATCTTTCGTAATAACCGGAAGTGGAATTGAAAGGACTGTATAAAATATCATAATCCCATCTGCATCCGGCCAGGTCATACATTTCCTGAGTTTTATTCATGCCATAATACTGCATGGCTACGGCCATACTCTCGTCAAACCAGTCAGGATATGCATTCCTGTTGCCATAGGCGAACTGAATTAAATGCCATACTTCATGATAGCACGTTCTTTTTCCGAGAGGTTCATTAATATTCATGGAACTTTTATTGAATGCCATATAACCTCTGGTTCCGGCAATGCCCCAGCTGTCCTTTTCATAATTCGGTGACGAAGGTGAGGGATAAATATAGACATAAATATAATCTGATGTGCCGTATTCCAGCACTGATTTTACGGGCGCCCTGTAACCCAGTCCATCGTAATAATCACAGGCTTCTTCAACTGCATTCCCGATGGCTTCCGCATAGGCTTTATCCTGAGCATTACAATAGAATATTTTGAACCGGTTTTTATTGCTTATAATAGAATATTGATAATCTGTTGATTTGCCTATACCGACTATAACAGGTTCCTCTATGGAACCCTCTTCTTCTCCTTCTTCCGTCCATTCATTAATATCTTCATCCAGGCAGTTGAGTTCTATTATTATTTCCTGTGTACCGGTATCATATGAATAGTCCAGAGGGAGCCATTCTCCTCCGTTCCATGTGAGAGGTATCTGCTGGCTGTCAGCTTTTATTCTTACGGTGGCTGGTTGCTGCAATTCGTCTACTTCGTCTTCACCTCCGGAGGATATTTTGTATATGTCCCCCTCATTTACATCGGATGATGTCATGTTGTTAATCTTCACTTTAGCTATTTCTATTTTTCCGTCATTTGCCAGAGCATTGGGAGGAATTTCCACGGTCATATTACCTTCTGTCAGAGTCCCCCCGTCTTTTGCTGAAATAGTTGCTACTTTAACATCCGTTTCCGTTAAAGATGATACGACATGAGGGGTTTGTGTGACAGGGGCACAGGTAGGAACCTGTGTGGGAGTAGAAACAGTTAACACGGGACTGCTTCCGTCTCCGCACCCGGCAGATAAGAATAATGTAAAAATTACTGCGATAAGAAAATATTTTTTGTACATATTACTCACTCCTTTAATTAGTGAAAAGTGAGTCGTGAAAAGTGAAAAGTAAGTAAAATCCAGTTTTTTCACTTTTCACTTTTCACTCTAATTACGATTTCCACGTTGAAACACTTACTTTGGCATTTGAACTCATAGATGTATTTTCTATAAGTACAAAAAGATGGGTCATATCACTTCCGAAAGTATATTTTTTTGTTACACTGCCTGTTACTTCTTCTACAGGAGATATGGTATAGCTATCATCACTGTCTTTTTTCATCGGGAAAATTCTGATTTTGCAGTTTGATGAAAGGTTACTGAAATTTAATTCAAAATTCCCCTCGTAATTCCCGGATTTATAGCATATATATCTCATAGAGAGAGGACTTATATCATAATTGTCGGACCATGTGCCAGGATTGATGCTATCTCTGTTTATAATACTACTGTAAGGCTGGCCGGAAGAACGATCGGAAAGTTTTGAAAAGTAGTCGCTATTAAAAAATTTACCGTAAATATAATAGTCTTCTATAAGGTCATTCATAAGCAGGGGAAGGCTTTTGCCGACATTCTTCTGAAAGGCGAAGCTGAGTTTTTCCGGATTCTCAATATCGGCCGGTTTCAGGTCTGTCATCATATTTTGAAAGAGTCTATTTTTAAGACCTGACCTGTTCATCATATAACTCCAGATAATATATTTATTATAATTATTCTGACTGTTCGAACTCATTTGATTAAAAATTTCATCCCAGAGAAGATCTCTATTCCACCTGCCATCTGATAAATCGTATTTTTCCCCCGGTCTGTTAATTGCATAATACTGCATGGAAGTGCACATACTTTCACTGAACCAGCTTTTGTAAGTGCTTCTGTCCCCGCTGTAAGCATACTGAATTAAATGTAATATTTCATGATAGAAGGTACTTTGATTGACCGGTTTGCTTAAATCCAGAAGGTTTCTATTATATCCGAGATAACCGGCAGTCCAGGCCACACCTTTGTAACCGTCATATTTGTTGCCCATATTACTGTAAACATAGGTATAAATATATTTTGACGTTCCTGTTTTCTGGTTAATCAGTGATTTTACCGGCTCTTTATATCCCAGTTTCTGATAATACTCATAGGCTTCTTCAATGATAGGCTCCATAGTCTTTACGTAGTCTTCTTCACTATTATTATAAAATATTTTGAAATGACCATTACCTTGGTTGGTTATCAATTCTTTATCATAGCCGGTATCATTATTCAGTGCTATTACAACAGGTGTTTCTACTGATGCTTCATCGCCTCCGCTTTCAATATATGTATTCGTATCGTTATCTATAAAGTTAATCCACAGGCTCAGTTCTCCTGTATTCGGGTCATATTCATAATCGTCTACAGGAAACCATGACTGACCGTTATATAAGGCCGGACGCTGATTGGCTCTTACATTTTTGAATGTTACTTTCGCAGGTTCTGTTAATTCTTCATCTTCATCTTTAAGGCCTGTAGATATTTCATATCCTGTAGTAACATCAGAGCTTTTAAGAGCACCGTTACTGTTAATGGTTACCCTGGAAATTTCTACGGAAGTGTCTTCACTCATTGAGTTATCTGCTATTTCTATCTCTATATCGCCGAGGGATACAGTGCCGCCGTTTTTGGCTGAAATAAGAGCCTGCTGAGATTCTAATTCAGTCAGTGTGGATATAATTTCACTATCAGAAGGTGTTACTGATGGAATGGGCCCTGCTGTTGGGGTGATAATAACGGGAACTGTGCTGTCTCCTCCGCATCCTGAGGATAACGAAATAACTAACAGGAGAAGAATGATTAGTGAACAATTTTTTTTCATTTAAATAACCTCCCTGGTTTTTATAATATGTTTTATTTAAAAAAATTACAACCTGTCAATTTTACATTACATCACAAATAATTTAAATAGATATTAAAATTTGTAAAAATTTGTAAAAATCCTCTTTTAAAAATAGAAAATTTTTTTGACATCTATTTCGCCTCACACTTCACGATTTGAAAGATGGCAATTTGTTAACAAAATTTTAACAAATTTCTCTGACTTTTAGATTTGAAAATATCAGTGATGTGATATAATAAAATACAGAAAAGAATTAATAAAAGGAGTGATTTCTCGATGAGTATAGATGGAGTAAAAGGTTTTTCCTTCAACCAGTTAAATAAGATAGTAGATATTATGAATTCTCCCGCTTCAAAAACAAAAGAAGAAGTTATTGACAGTGTGGCACTCGGAAGCACAAGAACTCCGCAGCAGGATGTTATTATAATGCCCGATGTAAAGGTCATGAAAGGCCATTTTTCTGTAAAAGATATGACCAGCCGCGTAAAAGAAGAAGGAATAGCGCTTAAAGATAATTTAGAACTTATAAATGGTGTTACTGCAAAGGTTACGCCAGAAGAAATAGATAAACTCCAGAAACAGGGCTTTGTAGTTTATGATGATTCTCCGAGAGATCTCTCTCCCGGCATTCCTGCTGCCACAGCTTCTACCACCAGGGCAGGTAATTCATGGGATATGCCTGAGATAAAGGATATAGAATGGACCGGTGCAAAAGACCTTCATGCCCAGGGGCTTACGGGTAAAGGAAGAACAATAGCAATTGTTGACTCAGGATACAATCATCCTGCAAAACCTCTTAAAGCATGGGTAGATGTCGTTGAAAAGTCACCTAAACCGATAGATCCTAACGGACACGGAACTCATGTGGCAGGAGATGCCAATAAAATAGCTCCCGACGCAGAACTTGTAGGTATAAGAGTGATGAATTCCCAGGGGCAGGGAAGACCTTCCGACATAGTAAAAGGTATAGAATGGGCCATTAAAAATAAAGACAGATTCGGTATCGATATAATAAATATGTCTCTCGGAGCAGGCCCTGACGGTGTGCCATTTAATATGGATCCCATCAATAAAGCCGTGGAACAGGCCATAAAACTCGGTATGGATGTAGTAGCAGCAGCCGGTAATTCAGGCCCGGGAGCAGAAACCATAGGTTCTCCTGCAGACGACCCGGCAGTTCTTACTGTAGCCGCAGCACTCAATCCGAATAAAGTCAGTGATTTTTCAAGCCGCGGTCTCACTGAAGACGGTCTTGTAAAACCTGATATTACAGCACCGGGAGAATTTATAACATCCTGGGCAGCTCCCAATTCACAGCTTGATAATATAGGTAAAACTATTCAGACAATAAGAGATATGACTCCTGACCAGCTTACTACCCTTTTTACAAATAAACCTGACCTGATACAGGCACTGGGATTACCGTCTAATGTCATGAGTCTTTCTGCGAAAGAAAGGGAAAAAGTAGTAAAGACACATCTGCCTCCAATGTTTAAACCCACTGCAGATACTCTGGCAGGGCCGGGAACATCCTTTGCTTCACCTGAAGTGGCAGGACTTGCTGCATTGTTGAAACAGGCAGTGCCGAATTCCACACCTGCCGACAGGAAAGAAGCTTTTATGAAGACTGCAGATTCAATGGGAAGTAATTATAAACCTGTAGACCAGGGCGCAGGTTTTGTAGATGCAGATGAAGCAGTGAAATATTTAAAAGAAAACAAATAAATTTTACTGATATATAAAGGGCTGACCCATCGGTCAGCCCTTTATTAGTTATTTGTACAGCCTTACTTTCAGCTGTCTTATGTGACGGTATAAATGAACGATTGTATGCTCTATCATACCTTCCGAAGACATATGCTCTCCCCAGGATGTGGTTCCCTGGTTTGAAAGATGATCATTTGTCATAGGTGAAATAAAACCGGGAATTATTTTCTTTAACCTTTCCGCTTCATCCAGAATCTGTTCTCTTGACTGTGATTCCCCGGTTAAAAGAGAACTTTTTTTATCAGGGCCTGTAAGGCCGGCAAGTTCAATGCTCCATTTAAAATGACCCAGAGCAGCACCCATTACATGTTTTCCTGCAGAAATTGCTGTTTCTCCTTCCTTATCTATAGGTCGAGTAAGCAGTTCTTCAGGGATTGAACTATAGTAATCTATAAAATCATTCATCCCTTTTAACCACAGATCAGTCAAAGCTTCAATTTCACCGGAAGCACAGTTGAAAATTTTTAAATCCATTCCGCTTATGGAATTCATATGTTAATGATCCTCCTTTGGGAGTGAAAAGTGAGTAGTGAATAGTGAGTAGTGTTCTATTCTTTTCACTTTTCACTTTTCACTTTAATTAAATTCTAACAAATTATGAAATACACTATACAATACTTTCTCTTATCCTTACATATGTATCATATCTCGTCCGGCTTATTTCACCGGATAAAAGAGCTTCTTTTACGGCGCAGTTTTCCTCTTCTATATGGGAGCAACCAGGGTATTTACAGAGATTTATTTTATCTTTAAATTCTCTGAATAAACCGGGAAGTTCCTTTTTACTTATATCTGAAATACCTAACTGTTTTATGCCGGGAGAATCGAAAACTTCTCCGCCAAAACTCAGTTTGAGCAATCTTGTAGATGTAGTGGTGTGTTTCCCTTTATTTGTAGAATCGCTTACTTCGCCTGTCCTCAGTTTTAACGAAGGGTCCAGCGCATTTAAAAGAGATGATTTCCCTACACCTGAATGACCTGTAAATAAACTGCGTCTGTTTTTAAAATATTCTTTAAGCTCCTCTATACCGGTTTTCTTTACCGCACTTACAGGAATTACCCTGTAACCAAGGGTTTTATAGACAGCCATCTCATCCGTATATTCGGAGCTATCATCTGTGAGATCAATCTTATTTATACATATGAGAACATCAAAACCTTTCTTTTCTGCAATGAGAAGAAAACGGTCAATAAGTCCGGTTTTAAGGGGCGGACTTTTAACAGAAGCCACTATCACAATCTGGTCAAAGTTTGATGCAATGGCTTTTTCTTTTCTTTTTCCCAGGGACGGATCGGCACGGGAAAAAAACTTATCAGGGTTTTCATATTCATATTTTCCCGTAACCTTCTTTATCTTCTCAAAGCCGGAAAGATCATAACTGTCATCATCTTCATCATATATGTCAATCCAGTTTTTTTGTCTTACATCTTCCATTCTATTGGATTTTCTGAAATTTCTTAATTTTTTGGCTTCCTTTGATTTTTCGTGGGAAGTCCTTCCTAAAAGAAATCTAACTTTTTTGGCTTCACGCCTTGATTTAATTTCCATTTCTTTCTTATCTCTCCTTTTAAAATATGGTACCTAGTTCTTCTGATGTTTTTTACATGGACCGTCATCAATACCACTCCTTTCGTTTTGTGACGCGTAACGCGTGACGCGTGACGCGGGAAAAATAAAACAGGACTGCATGCCCGCAGTCCTGTAAAAAATTAAAACCGGTGGAAAGCCACCGGTTTTAACTGGTTATATAATCTATATTAAATATTAAATCTTTCTGGTGGCGGGCACAATTAAACTACATATTAAATTAAATTTATTAATGTTATGTATCATTATGCCTCACCACCTTAAACATTAAAGTTTGTATTTAGACTATATCAAAAAACACTATATTTGTCAAGATTTTTAAGGTTTTTGTTCTTTAATCCAAAAAACAAAACCTGAGACATTTAATTAATTCTCATTTATATATAAAATTATCTGTCATTTTTTTACGCCATCTTCTTTTTTGAAAGCTTTACTATATTCTCGAAGATCATGTTATTTAACTCTATCGTTTTTGTATTAAATTCTTCTTCTTTCTTTTTTATCTCTTCCAGGCGATTCTGGTGAACTTCAAGGGTATTTACATAACGTTTTCTCAGAACCCCTTCATCACCTCTTTCACCCAGTACTTTGAGTTGTTCCATAAGAGATTTTTGACTTTCATATATGCTATTCACTTCATCATGCAGTTTCTGGATTTTTTCTGCGATCATGTTCTTTTCATCAAAAAGTTCCATAATAGCTTTCAGTTCATTAAATGTATTTTCATCCATATACCTTTCTTTAAGCCAGTCAGACAGAATGGACATGGTGAGATTTTGATAATATTCGTATCTGTAAAGTTTTGTTCTTTCTTTGACTTTAAGTATATGGGAACTGCATGGAGGAACTGTTATTTTCCATCTCATATAATTTTCAGTTTTTTCAGCCGCTTCTTCTGTCTCAAAGATTACATAACCTGTACCATAGGGAGGGTGTTCTATTACAAGATTAACATTGCTGTCACTGTTATTGTTTACAGTATAATTACTTTCTGCTATATGATAGACCTCTCTGTAAAAGAGATAGTTACCTGCCTGTTTTTCGTCAAAGAAGAGAGAATTAAAAATATCAAAATTTTTATTTTCTTCCTTTACGGTAACTTCTACATCTACGGCATAGGGAAGACGTACCTGCTGGTCTTTGGATATGAAAGGAACTATTGCCTCTCCCACATAGGAATCATCTTCTACTACCGTAACAGGACCCCGTTCAAATATAAAGGAACTGTTATTTTTGAAACTCAATGTAATATATGGATTTTTCTCTCCTTTTTTCGCAGTATAAACATGTTCTTTAGTGCAATCAAAATACTGTGTCAGAATAGGAACCATTGCAGACTGACCTCTTTTTACGGTTACAGGTGTGGAAATATTATATTTAAAGAACTGTCCTTCTTTTGCACCTGTAGCAGATATTTCCGTTTTCTCCGAAAGTTCTGACATAAGTGGTGCCGGTTCATCAGCACCGAAATAAGCCAGCTTTGCTTCTTCCATCATGGGCGGTGCCATCGGTGCAGAACCTCTTGGTATATTCATTATACCTGACATAGCTCTTCTTGCCAGTCTCGTCTTCATTTCCGGTTCCAGTTCCACCGGTTTCGGTATCGCTCTTGCTTCATCTTTTATTTCCTGTCTTTCGAGTATTCTCGGTGTATAGAGATCATAGATAAAAGAGATTGGCATACCTGTAGTCAGAACGAGTTTTACATTTTCAAGATCCTCTTCCAGGGTATTGTTCACCACACCCCAGCCCATAAGAAGACATTTATTTGCTTCACTTTCGTAAATAAGCCTGTAACTGACTCTCCATACAGGAGCAGACGCAACATATTTAATCACCAGATCATGACTCTCTCCGTCAAGTATTACCGTGACAAATCTTTCGTCTTTTTTCCTCTCCGCTATACTCTTTTCAAGAAAAAATGTGAGATCTTTATTTGCTGTTTCATCCTTTAAATCAATATCGGTAATATCCAGCAGCGACCAGGTAAGAATTTTTTTCTTTTCCGGCACATATAAAGAAAAGAGATTCTGAGAAAAATCTTTATGTTCCTGATTATAGTTAACACCTACGACTGTTCCCGTAATTTCTTCGCCTTTTATATGGAGTGTTATTTCGTATCCGGTAAGAGCAGTCAGAAGATCGATAAATTTGTTCCATTTAGACAGGTTAATCGATTTCTCTCTTATAATCTGTTCCACATCTTCCTGTGTATCATAGGATACGCTCACTACTTTCCCGGCAGGGTCTCTGTCCAGAACAATAAGACTCTTCAGTATGTCATTCATGTCTTTCTTTTTAAAGCTCAGCTTCAGATGTTTCTCTCCTGAAATAATCCCCTTTCTTTCGAAAAAACCGACACCATGTTTATAAAATACTATTTTTGTAATTGGAAGTACATGGGAAGACATTTTGTAAATAACCTCCTTTGAGATCGTGACGCGTGACGCGTAACGCGTGACGGGATAATTATAACCTTTTATAATTCGTTAAATTTTTGCTTTCTTCCTTCATAGTGTATTTCATAAGTGATTAGAATTTAATTAGAGTGAAAAGTGAATGGTGAAAAGTGAAAAGAATAGGACATTACTCACTATTCACTACTCACTACTCACTATAAGTGATTTATCTGACAGAGTTTTATTTTTTTTGTGTTAAATTGTTATTTATTACGGCATCTTATTCCTCGCGTCACGCGTTACGCGTTACGCGTTACGATATAAAGAAAAGAGGTTTTAACTATGACAGATAAATTAAATATTTTAGAAAAAGCAAAAGAATTACTGCCCTTTATGACTTCAATAAGGAGACAAATTCATGAAAATCCTGAACTTGGTATGGAAGAATATGACACTGCTGAATTAATTGCCGAGCAGCTTGATAACATCGGAATAAGCTATAAAACAGGAATTGGTAAAACCGGTATAGCAGGTCTGATTGAAGGTAAAGCCGGTAAAGGAAGATGTATCGGTCTTCGTGCCGATATGGATGCTCTTCCCCTGACAGATCAGAAAGATGTGCCCTATGCTTCCAAGAAACCGGGTATTATGCATGCCTGCGGCCATGACAGTCATGTGTCAATGCTCCTGGGAGCAGCAAGAATTCTTCACGAGCTCAGAGCAGAATTTCCCGGTTCCGTAAAACTTGTTTTTCAACCTGCAGAGGAATGTATCGGCGGGGCACTCCCTATGATAAAAGACGGAGTCCTGGAAAACCCTGCCGTAGATTCTATGATAGGACTTCATATAGATTCAGCCACGAAAAGTGGTGTAGTGATGCTTCTTAAGGGCCCATGTCATGCAGCTCAGAATGATTTTGAAATTACCGTAACAGGTAAAGGCGGTCATGCCGCAGTACCTCATAAATCTGTAGATACAATCCTTATTGCCTCGAAAATTGTTGTGGAACTACACCATATTGTTTCCCGCCATATAGATCCCATTGAACCTGCAGTTCTTACAGTTGGTATTATAGAAGGAGGAACAAAGAGTAATATTATACCAGACAGGGTGTTTTTAAAAGGCACTATCCGTTATTTAAATGATACAGCAGGAGAAGATCTTCGCTACTGGCTTGAAAAAATCTCTAAAGCTACTGCAGAAATGTCAGGCGGAGAATGTTCCGTAAAATTTATACCGGGATATATTGTGGGAATAAATGATGAAAATTTTACAGATAAAATATGGAATTATCTTGAAGATTTCCTGCCTGAAGGTTATCTGCACAGAGAAAAACATCCCATTATGGGGTCAGAAGATTTTTCCTATTTTGCAAATAAAGTTCCTTCCGTATTTATGGGTCTCGGAGGCAGGGGAGAGGGAGAGAATACTGCCTATCCCCACCATCATCCGAAATTTGATTTCGATGAGAAAGCCATGGCTCACGGAGCAGCAGCACTTGCACGGGTGGCTATTGAGTTTTTAAATGAAAATTTTTAGGATTCCGGGGAAAGCCCACTGCTTTAGCTGTGGGATAGTGTGCGGGGCAAAGGAATCTGCACAGGTAATCGCAAAGCTTGCTGAAAATGGTATTACAAAAACTATTTTGCTCAGCGGCGATAATGAAAAAACTGCCCGGCACATAGCAAAGCAAATAGGTATTACTGAAGTCCGTGCCCCGCTTTTACCCGAGGGCAAGGTAGAAGCTATAACTGCACTGCAAAATGAGGGTCAGCTTATCTGTATGGTCGGTGATGGTGTGAACGATGCTCCTGCCTTAAAGACAGCAACTGTCGGTATAGCAATGGGGACAATGGGAAGTGACATCGCAATTGAAGCCGCCGATATTGCTCTTATGGGTGATGATATTACAAAAATCGGCTACATAAAGCGTCTTTCCAATGCAACCATAAAAACAATCAAGTTTAATATTACCGTGTCTATGTTAATAAACACTGTTGCTATCCTGTTATCAGTAATGGGAATTCTTAAACCTGTTACAGGGGCACTTGTCCACAATGCCAGTTCGGTACTGGTCGTGCTGAATGCTGCTTTGCTTTATGACAGGAAATATCACTGATTGTTCGAACAGCATACTTGAAGTGTCTAAAGACCTCTTAAAAATTCGGGTATAATAGAGAATTCTTCATTTATATGTTCCAGAGTGTAATCGATATCAGAAAGTAAATTTTCCTTATCTTTCGGAAAACGGCCCTTCAGAGGGAGATAATTGGAGGCATGATCGGAGCGGAATATTGTCCCTTTCAGTTCCAGATGTTCTATTATCAATCTCAGTTCTTTTAACATATCTTCTGCTTCCGGTAGTATAAAATTTCCTTTTTTATATGCTTCATAAAGCGGTGTTCCGGGAACAGGCATAAGAGTCAGAGCGGAAAGATATTTCGGATTCATTCTGTTAAGCGCATCTGCAGTTTTCAGGGCATGTTCTTTTGAATGTGTATCGCCTCCGAGACCGAGCAGTATTATTACAGACATTTTTATGTCACATTCCTGTGCTTTTATGACACAATTTATCATTTCTTCTGCAGTAAAACCTTTATTGGCCGATTTTAATATATCTTCACTGCCGCTTTCCAGCCCCAGATATGCTATAGATAGTTTCAGCTTTTTTAATTCGCCCAGTTCTTCATGCTTTTTACTTAAAATACCATGAGGATTTGCATATATGCCGGCCCTTTGAAGATGTGGAAACTCTTTATTCAAGTGTTCCAGCACAGAGACTAAAAAATCTGTTTTTAATATGAATGCATCCCCGTCTGCAAGAAAAACCCTTCTTGTCCATGGCATTACCTTTGATGCATCTCTTATGTCTTCCAGGATTTCTTCCAGGGGTCTTATAGAGAAATGTTTTTTTCTGTACATTCCGCAGAAAGAACATCTGTTATGACTACATCCGTAAGTAATCTGAAGTATATAACTGTCTCCTTCAGAGGGAGGTCTGAATACCGGCTCTATATATCTCACCTTGTTTTTTTCCTCTGTCATTTTATTCAATATATGTTCATCGTTAAGATCTATAATTTCTACTGATACCATGTTTTCTGTAAAGTCTGCTATAGCATAGGAAGGGCCATAACCTTTTTTATCTTCATCTTTCAGATGGCCGGGATTAATAAATAATATGTCATGTTCTTTATAAAGGGCAGGTATATGGCTGTGACCGTATAAAACTATACGGGCCAGTTTCTTTTCTATAACCTCTTCAGGTTTTATGTCCTGAGGCAGATCATTTTCATGGGATTTTATCGTATGGCTTATCAGGCATTTCCATCCGCTGATTTCTTCAATTAATCTGTTTTTTATGTCTTCTTTTTTATATGCTTCTTCATATACGCCGGGAACTGCGATAATCTTTACATTCAGATCGTTCAAAATATCTGTTTCATGGGAATCATCACCCAGGTGGATTATTAATTCTACCTTATGATTTTCTACCATCTGTTTCCATGCTTTTTTCAGGTTTTCATAATGGCCGTGACTGTCACTTACAATCCCTGTTTTCATATGTTGCACCCTCCTCTGTTCATAGAATGGATCTGCATATTATAACAGATTACGGGAGCACTGTTCAAGGACTTTCTGTTATATTGATTACCTCTCTGGCTTCCTGCAGAATTTTATCCCATTTTTCTGTGTCATAATCAGGCAATTTTTCGTCTATGATATTTCTTGCTTCTTCCAGAGCATCTATCATTTTCTTTAGATATCTATACATTTCCGGGGAAGAAGCCATGAGACTTCCATTCCCTCTATAATATTCATCCCGGCATGGAAGTTCTGCCAGAATATCTCCGAAAAGACTTAATATGAGTCCTCTGTCAAAAAGCCATGGCCCTGCAGTATATTGCATAAGAAAGCTCCTTTTGAATAGTGAGATTAATTATGTAGAGAATATTATAGTGTAGTTCATAACAAATTACAGTTAATCCTCCCGTCACGCGTTACGCGTTACGTGTTACGATTCTCATATAAAGTGGTGAGCGAAATTGTCCTGCTTTACTCACTGATCATCATTACTGCTAAAGTCTCGTTATATGCTCTTTAAACGTTTCTTTCATGTGCTGTCCTATTATGTCTTTACTCTGTTCATTGAATTCTGAAAGTTCTTTTCTCGCCACTATGTTATTTCTTACTATAATAACATATTCCAGAGGTTTTAGAGAGAGTTTATCTCTATATCTCACTCCCGGCAGAATAAAACCCAGTTCTTTTTCTATATCGTTTCTTATTACTGTAATTGCTTCAAGAAGGGGACTACCTTTTGAAGGATCTACTAAATCTATAAGACCTTTCCCTATTTGAACTTCCAGAAGGGTATTTTCTTTCTGTTTTATATCGGCATATTTTTTTATGAGGTCATCCAGGGCTTCACGGAGCAGAAAAGACTCGCTTTTTTTTGTTTCCTTTGCTATGAGTGAAAGCCTTTCCAGTTGATGACTGCTGTAAAAATTGGTCTTTGATTTCATTCTCTCTTCGCCGGCAGACAGGCATACTTTATTTCTGCCTTCATTTTTTGCCCTGTAAAGTGCTTCATCACTTTTTCTTAAGAGTTCCGATCTTGTTTTTGCATCTTTCGGATATACAGCCATTCCGATACTGACGGAAACTCTCTGTCTTAAGAACCTGTTCTGCACCCTCAGGGTAAAAACAGTATCTGCAATCAGTTTACGTATTTCTTCCAGAAAAATAAGAGCCATTTCGGAAGTCGTATCGGGAAAATATAGAATAAATTCGTCTCCTCCGTATCTTCCTATGAGCTCACCCGGTCTTGCATTGCTTTTGAGAATTTCCCCTATCTGTTTTATGATTTCATCACCCATAAGATGGCCTTCTCTGTTATTGAATTCTTTAAACATATCAATGTCCATAATAGCCATGGCAAAATTTCTGTCACTGTTTTTTTGAAGATTTTCCTCAAGATACTCGAGGAAAGTTCTGTGTGTCAATAAATTGGTAAGACTGTCATATTGTTTTGACATATTACAATCACCTCTTATATTAATATATTATATTTATATATTATATTAATATAAGAGGTCTGTCAAGAGCCATGAAAAACAGGTATTTAAATATGGTTAGCTCATAACAATAATCAGTGATAGGTGTTAAATTAAATGCTGTTGTGTTTGTTTTGCGACAGTTATTGTTTGAAAACATACAATTACAGTGTATTTCATAACTTGTTAGAATTTACTGAAGTGAGTAGTGAATAGTGAAAAGTGAAAAGCCAGAAAATCTTATCTAATCTTGTTTATAACATATTAAAATATTAATTGCTTATGCTCAGGTCTGTAATTAGTCGTAACGCGTAACGCGTGACGGGTTTAATCCCTGCGCATTACGCATTACGCATTACGATGTTGTTATGTATGGATAGTTATGAAACTAACTATTCTGAGCCTCTAAATTTTTGTATAAAAAAATCTTTCCTGCGTCATACCATATGTTTTGCCACAAAAAAACCTGGTGGCATTATAAATGCATATATATTAATCAGAATAAAAAAATAATAAGGAGGTACAGATTATGATAAAGCATAAGATAATCACAATAGCAGGAATAATTCTGCTGACTCTGAGTGTTTTCTCATATATGACGGCACCTGTTCTGGCTGCAGTGGGATGCACTCTTACCAATCCTGACAGGGATATCAGAAATCTTTTCCCTTCTTCTACCGGCTATAAAACCCATTTTAAAACCATCAGGAAACTGGGCGGAGAAACCATGATGGCCGAGGTTGAAAAAAGACTGGGTGATAAACTGGAAGAGCAATATGAGAATATGGATATAGATCATGTTTATTATCAGGTGTTCAAGGGAAAAGAGACAATAGGTTATGTGTTCGGCGTAAATCAGACAGGTGAATATGGATTATTACAGCTTATTCTGGCAACAGATACTAATGGTAAAATACTGAACTTCTATTATCAGAGATTTCGTTCTCCCAATGTGGATGCTTTCAAAGATACGAAATTTACCGGCAATTTTACAGGAAGAACCCTTGCAGATTTTTATGCACACAGTGCTTATAAGGGAACAGATAAAGATCCTATGGGACGTATAAAAGATCCCACAGGAAGTAATGATCCGGATTTCCCGCGTACAATAAGAGGTTTAAAATTAAATCTTATTTTATTTGATACGTTCTGGCTTAATAAGAAATATGATCCATATTTTGTGAAATCAGTTCTGTAAACAAGGAGGCGATTTTATGAGAAATATATTAATAATAGCGACAGGAATATTGGTGATAATATTTATCTCTGTGTTCATAGCAGGGTGCGGGGAAAAAAGTAAGGTTTACGGGCAGAGTATTTCTGACAGCTCTGTAATAACAATAAAAGAACTTCAGGATAAGAAAAAAGATTATTCCGGTAAGATAGTAAAGATAAAGGGTAAAATTACCGACGTCTGCCAGGATATGGGCTGCTGGTTCAATGTAAATGACGGTACAGGTATGATGTATGTGGATCTTGAGATGGGAAGGAATTTTACTATCCCGAAAAACACGGCAAATCAGCCTGTAACGGTTGAAGGTAAACTGAAATTTGATAAAGGCTCTCTTTCAATCACAGGCTCGGGAGTAAAAATAGGCGAATAAAAATGTTAGATAATAAAAGGAGTGATAATAATGTTTAATCAAGTAAAAAAATCAATGTCTTTTGTGAATGTAATCATGGTAATAATGGTGGTGGTTTTAGCAGCCATGGCGGTAACAGGTTTCTACGAGAAAGCCAGTGCAGGCAATAATCAGATAGTTGCTAATTGCTGCGGCGGCGGTAATAATCACAATAGCAGCGACGGACGTTCTATTGCTCATAATAACGGCAACAGTTACGGCCAGGCAATTTCCAGTAATCCTGCAGTAACAATAAAAGAACTACAATCAAATAAAAATAAATATCTGGGTAAGACTGTAAAAATAGAAGGTACAATTACAGAAGTATGTCAGCATATGGGCTGCTGGTTTAATGTAAATGATGGCACAGGCACCATATATGTGGATCTCGGAATGAGGGGTTACTTTATTCCCGATGATGGAACCGGTCCTATATATGTGGATCTTTCCATGGGTAAATACATGACCATACCGAGAGACAGTGCAAAATCTCATGTAATAGTGGAAGGAATAGTTAAAGAAGAATATGAACAACTCTCTATTAATGGTCAGAGAGTTCAGATAATCAGTAATAAATAAGGAAGTGATATTAATGAAATTCATTATAATAGCTTTCAAACAGTTACAGAGACAAAAGATACGTTCACTGCTTACCATAGCAGGTGTTGCGGTGGCAGTGGCAGTTCTGATAAGCCTGATGGGTTTTAACAGAGGCTACCAGAAAGCACTTAACAATGATGTTGAGAAACTCGGTTATCAGGTTCTTATTACTGCAAAGGGCTGTCCTTATGAAGCGGCAACTCTTATGTTAAAAGGAGGCGGCGGACTTAAATATATGGACCAGGATGTATATGACAAAATAGTGGGAGACTCCAGGATAGATAAGATAACTCCGCATTTAATACAGTCTGTTTACGATCCGGAAAGAAATGACGGCCAGGGCGGAATAGCAATGTTTGTAGGAATTGACTGGAAAAGCTGGCAGGCTCTTAAGCCGTGGATGAAGTTTCAGAAACCTGCAAATAAGGCTGCCGATAGTCCATGGTTCAGTTCCGAAGATGCAGATGAAATAGTAATGGGATATGAAGCGGCAGAATTTGAACAGAGAGCGGTAGGAGATAAGTTTTATATACCGGGAATCAATAAAGTCGTAAAAGTCGTGGGAATACTTGACAGGACGGGAACACAGGACGATGGTGCCATATATGCACCGCTTAAAACAGTGCAGAGGCTTTTTCCCGATGTGGCCGGAAAACTTACAGGAATAGGCATAAAATTAAAACAGGTTGAACTATTGCCGGAATTCGAAGACACCTATTATAAAATACCTGAAATACAGGTTGTGAGTATGACTCAGGTAAAGGGAACTATAATAAATCTCATAACTACTGCAAAGGTTCTCATCATGTCGGTTGCTGCCATAGCCATAATAGTGGCCATAATAGGTGTTATTAACACCATACTTATGTCTGTATTCGAAAGGACCCAGGAGATAGGGATTATGAAAGCTATAGGAGCTTCAAAACTGGATATATTCAGGTTTATATGGATTGAGACTATAATAATCTGTGCCCTCGGCGGAGTTTTCGGAAGTATTATAGCCATAGTCGGAGGAAGCGGCGTGGAGTTTCTCGTAAAGAAGGTCCTGCCATATGCACCGAACGGCCATCTTGTAACAATAGGTACTGACCTTGTAGGCTTAAGTTTCCTCTCTGCCATTATACTTGGCATAATAGCAGGACTCTATCCTGCCTTCAGGGCTGCTTCAATGAGACCTATTGAAGCCATAAGGAGCGGAGAATAATGTTTACTGAAGTGAGAAGTGAAAAGAATATGACATTACTTACTATTCACTATTCACTACTCATTTTTCACTCATTCTGAATTATGGATTGGTATGAAACTAATTATAATTCCGGTATTATGGTGCATAATATGCCATAGCCCGGAAATAGAAAATCAGGAGGTGGAAATATGATTACAGTAACTGAAACAGAGGTTTTAAATATGAATAAAAAAGATACCGGGAAAAATGTTGTCATAAAGGCCGATAAATTAAGAAAAATCTATAAATTGCCTTCAGTAGAAATTGCTGCTCTGAAATGAATAGACCTGGAGATAAAAGAAGGTGAATTTGTTACTCTTATGGGACCTTCCGGTTCCGGGAAATCTACTCTGTTTAATCTTATAGGCTGTCTTGACAGTGTTACAGACGGTTCTTTATATGTAATGGATTATGAAGTATCAAAAATGAAGGAAGAAGAGCTTCCTTCTGTGAGAAGAGGAAATATTGGGTTTGTATTTCAGGAATTTTTC
>JBEHWO010000013.1:0-43722 GCA_040217695.1 Vulcanimicrobiota bacterium
AATTTTCATTTTTAATGGCCTAAAATAAAGATTTAGATAAAAATTAAGTAAAGGCAGTTTATCTAAATAATTTATCTCCCTGTAAGGTAAGATAAGTATCCAGTAATTTTTCTCCTGCTATGTGCCATGTAAATTTTTCTCTGACTTTGAGAGAGCCTTTTATTCCGATGTTTAGCATCAGTTCAGGATTTTCTACCAGTCTTAATATGACCTGTGCCAGTGTTTCTTTATCTGCTGTGTTACATAGTATGCCATCCATACCATGGTCTATAATTTCCCTCACACATGGTATATCGGAAGCTATTACCGGTCTTCCGCAGGACATATATTCCAGAATTTTCAAAGGACAGCAGCCCTGTATTAAATTTCTCTCCGAATATTCCAGAGGAGAAACACATATATGAGATTCAGATATTATAGAAGCAACTCCTGCTTCTTCTACCGGTTCAAGGAATTTTATATGATTCAGAAGATTTAATTGAGATGCATAATCCATGAGCGGGTTTTTAAATTTTTTCTTTCTGTCAGACAGGATATTTAATATAAAATTTTTCTTCTTTTCTTTTATTATATGAAGAGCATCCAGTAAAGAAAATATACCCTGCCATGGAGTAAGAGTGCCTACATAGAGTATTTTCAGAGGTAAAGAAGGCATGGGGCATAGGTTAAAGATATCTGTATTTACACCGTTTGGGATAATTTTTACTTTATTTTCTATTATTCCGAGAGATGTAATGTAATCTCTTATTACTCCGGAAGGACATATAATAAAATCCGCCCCTTTAAGGCAGATTATTTCGTTAAGACGGATTTTTTTCAGTATCTGTTCATTTCTCAGTCGCGGATAGTGGTAAGGAAGTTCTATAGATGGAAACCCGTTTGCTTCATAAAGAGTCCTGTACGATTTATTTTGTTTTTTTACAATAGAAATTCCGTCCCATACGGAACGAAATTGAATCAGATCATAATCTCTGTCCAGTTCTTTTTCCACTGCTCTCGAAAAAACAATGGTCCTCTTTAAAAAATTACTTTCCTCTATATTTACCCTTTTTATTTCTGCTCCCATATAAATATCTTTTTCTTTTTGATCTTTACCGGCAGGTGTAAATAAAGTAACATTATAACCGTGTTCCGTCAGGGATTTTGTAAAATATGAAATATGGACACTTGCCCCTTTGGGAGCAGGAACTGTGTCAAAAGATGTATAGAGAATTTTTGGCATAATTTTTTATCGTGAAGGGTGAAGAGCAATCTATTCCTCTTCATCATTCATATGTTAAATCATAGGGAACCATCTGGGTAATTTAACTGGTTCCATTTTAAAGAGTTCCTTATCTTCTTTTGTAAGATATGTTCCCGGAACCATTAATTCAAAGGCATGTTCGCCAAACCATTCATCACACATAATAAAATACCCTTTTTTCCCGTGTTCATTACCCCAGCTGTTTTCTATTTTCCATTTTGCAGGTTTGTTATTAACCAGGTCTACCCCTGAAAGAACCATCATATGATTCATAAAAGACTGACAGTAATCAATTCTCATGCCTTTGTCGAGGTGGAATTTTTTCTGAAAGACGAGATTATAATCATATAGGTCCGAACATAAAAGCCCTTCTTTGGTGTTACTTTCCTGAAGGACATCACAGCCGAACATGGACGCTTTATTGTCTTTAAGCATTTTTACTGCATAGTTTCTCAATTTCTTAAAGGGAAGATTGAGTGCTTTTAATTCTTTACCGCCTGTCATATAGGCGGCATATTCTATCATATAGGTCTTATTGAAAGGAGTTTTCTCCGAAGGACAGCTCCAGAGTATATAAACATCATCCACATCAAGGGGCAGATATTTTTTTGCAAAATCTACGGGAGTAATATCTCTTTCTCTGTGAAATTTTTTATCACTGTCTCTGTAGGCCCAGTCGAAGTTTTCAGGAGGCACTCCAAGGAATATGGAGAGTATTCTATAAAAATCATCCAGAAATTCTATTTTTTTCTTTCTTATCTGTTCGGTATTTTTACCGTCTTTATGCATTTTTCTTATGATAGCGGTGAATTCCCTTAATTTACTGTAAAGCATAAAATTCAGAAATTTGGAGTTTTCCAGATTGAAGGTATTGGGCATGACCGATTTGGGTATGAGTCCGTATTTTTTCACCAGGTTTGCAATCATATGCCATTCACCGTCATCGGGGACAGGATTTTTAAGAAGAAAATTCATAAGCCTGTCATCAAGGTCTCTGTCCAGGAATTCAATCATAAGTTCAAGAAAATAATTTGCCTTTTCGATTTTATCCCAGAATACAAGATGGTTTGCTGAAAATTCAAAATCTTTCATTTTGAATTTTTCTTTTGTCATGGTTCGAAACCAGTTAAGTCCTGCAAAAAGCCAGCATGTATTTGCCTGTTTCTGGGCAGTGACTTCCGATTGTTCAATTTCATGGGAAAAACAGAAATTTACGTTATTCAATATGTGTCTGTTTATGGTGATATCCTGAATATTTCCCCTGGTAACAGCATTCATAAGCACTTTATTTGAAGTGTCTGATGTGAAATTTTTCTGAAAATTTCCTATGTGTTTTCTTTCCAGTAACTGGTTTTTTTCTGTCATAATAATTTACTCCTCTGTATATATTACTGAGATGAGCATAAATAATACATATGTTTTCTTGTGATGCGTAACGCGTAACGCGTGACGGGAGAAAGATTTCTATTACATGCTTATGGTCAGGTCAGTAATATTATTTAATATATATTATAGCAGCAGTTTATTATCTTTTTCAATATTTTTATACACTTAATTTACAGTTGATTGGCGTTTAAAAATGACAGGTAATTTTATATATAAATAAAAATTAATTAAATGTCTCAGGTTTTGGGTTCCAGGTTTTGTGTTCTGGATCTTCTTAACCCATCACCCCCAAACCTTATCAATTAATAGATTTATGAAATCAATTATAATTTCCAGTAAAAGTAAATCTACCTGTCGTAAAAAAACACTATCTTTACAGTTCAATAAAATAAAAGTTCTTCTCTTTAGAAGGAGAAATCATTTTTACTTAGAATTACCTATATTGCGGGGGTGTGATAGTTGGTATAAGGAGATATTCATATGTCATTATACTGTGAATGCGGGCGGGAAAATAATACCTCTGCACAGGCCTGTACAAATTGTGGCCGTCCTCTTTTAAATCCCACATTAAACTGCAACTTAAAACCTGGAGCAATCCTGAATAAGCGTTACATAATAAAAAAAGTCATAAAAGATATTGGTACAGACGCACTATATGAAGCTATAGACGAAGCTGTCGGTAACTCCCTATGTCTGATAAAAGAAATTTTTATTTCAGATTCTTCGACTGAAAAAGAATCCCCTGCAGAGCTTTTTATGAAAGAATCAAAGACTCTTCAGGCATGTAAGCATAAAAATCTCCCTGCCGTAAGAGATTATTTTACGGAGCAGGACAGATATTATCTTGTAATGGATTATATTGACGGCAGTGATCTTGAAACTCTTATAGTAAAATATATACCTGAAAATGTGCCTGAAACTAAAGTAATTGAATGGACAAAACAAATGATAGACCTTATGGAATATCTTTATGAAAACTGTCCGTATATGTATAAAGATTTAAATCCGGGTAATATAATGGTGGATAAACATCATGAAGAACTGAAGTTATTGGATGCAGGCATATCTAAAACAGGTAAGGCAGAAAAAAGCAATATATCAAATGATATTTATTCACTGGGTGTTATTATGTACTGTCTGTTGACCGGAAAATTTTCTATGGATCTGAAACCTGTGGCAGTAAAAGACATTAACAGTCATGTTTCAGATGAGCTTAATAGAATAATTATGAAAAGCCTTTCCAAAAAAGAAGGAAGATACAGAAGTTTTAGAGATTTACATGATGATCTGACACATGTTCCCGGTAAAAAAGAGCGGGAAACCAGTAAGATTTCTGTCTCTCCCTTGATTCCTAAAAAAAGGTATATACCCCATTATCCTTATCGCAGAAAAAATGGAAAAAATTTATTTAATAAAGTAAAAACATTATGTGCGGTGATAGCATGTTTATGTGTCGTTATTGGAGTTAAATATTTTACAGACTGGCATAACAGGGTTTCTGTGCCTCCTGTTGCCGAAAAAACTCCTGTCAGAATTTCAATCAATCAGACAGAGACAAAAATGCCTGATAATTCTGTAAATGGTAAAGCAGACAGTGAGGTAAAAAAGGAAGAGCAGAAAGCAGAAAAAAATAATATCTCTTCTCTGAAAAGTCTGAGTGCTTCGTATTTTGAAGGAGGAGATTATAATAAAGCCATTTCCATGAATAAACAGATTATCGCTGCTTCTTCTTCCGATATTTCTTCCCATATATCTATAGGAACATCATATTACAAACTTCATGAATATAAAATGGCAGAAAAATGGTTCAAGAAAGCTCTTTCTCTTAAACCGTTTGAAGCCGATAGACATCTCATTGTTTCAACAATGGCCGCTATTTATATGACAGAGGGACAGAAAAATATTTCAAAACAGAAATATGATGAAGGAGCCCTCTGTTTTAAAAAGGTTTTACATATAGATGGGAATAACAGTCAGGCAAAAGAAGGTCTTGCAACATGTTTTTTACATAAGGGTATAGCATGTTTAGAAGAGAATAATTATATGAAAGCAAGAACATGGTTTAATCAGGTTGTCTCATTGAATATAAAGGGACAGATTTTACAGGATGCAGAGAACTATATTTCTTCCATAGAAAGAGATCTCGGTTATGCTTCAAATAATTATTATCAGAGTGATTATTATACCCGGCCCTGTTACAATGTTTACCATTACGAACCTCAGGACTATCAGGAGAAAAATTCTTCCTCTGTAAATTCTGAATTACATTATGATAATATTCCTGCAGGTGGAACTCAGGGAAAGTCGAATAATTCAGAAGGAAATTCTGAACTTCATTATGAATAGTTTCCGGTAAATGGTGAATAGCCATTTACCGATGGCTATTCACCTATTTAGGAGGCTATTTATGAAAAGATTTTTATTTTATGTTATTCTTTTAAGCCTGTTAATAACACCGGCCATAATCCTGAAGGCATCGGAAACAGATGATCTGCTGAAACAGGCTGTGGAGCTTATAAAAATCGATAAACTCGACTGGGCTCTCGAACTCGTAAGAGAGGTTATACAAAAGGATCCACATAACCCGAAAAGTTATCACTGTGCCGGTATGATCTATTTCAAGAAAAAGAACTACCCCCTTTCGATAAAAGAGTATAAAATAGCCATATCTTTTAAACCCGATTACAGTGTTGCCTGGTACAATCTCGGTCTTTCCTATGAAAAACTGTCACGATATCAGCAGGCATGTGAGGCTTTTACGAAAGCAAGGGATCTTTATAAAGCACAAAAAAATAAAAGAGATTATGAAGATGCACTGCAGAAACTTGCCCGTCTTCAGGAAATGGGTTATGTTTCCGCTTCTCCTGAAAAGATTAATGAAGCAGAAATGATCCTTATAGAAGAAGGAGAATTCTTTATGGGAAGTGACAGAACCGGGTCGGAAACAGATGAAAAACCGTGCCGTAAAGTATATCTTTCTTCATACTGGATAGATAAATATGAAGTAACAAACAGTCAGTACTGTAAATTTTTAAACAATAGAGGAAAATCAGGGAATAACAGCCATGTGTGGATCCATATAAATGACAGATCTGGTGAATGCAGGATTAAGAAGATCAATAACACCTTTACAGTGGTTACCGGCTATGAAAACCATCCTGTAACATTTGTGACATGGTACGGTGCTATGGCCTATGCACAATGGCTCGGTAAGAGATTACCTACCGAAGCAGAGTGGGAAAAAGCAGCAAGAGGATCAGACATAAGAATCTTTCCATGGGGAAGTAACTGGGACAGTGGCAGATGTGCAAATAAAGATAATTGTTCTGATAGAAAAACAAAACCTGTCGGTTCCTATCAGGAAGGTGCATCGCCCTTTGGAGTAATGGATATGGCAGGAAATGTTCTTGAATGGTGTTCCGACTGGTACGGATATTACACTGTAATGGAAGAGCCGGTAAAAAATCCTCATGGCCCCTTTGCCGGTGTTACAAAGATTTTGCGTGGCGGAAGCTGGGATGATGATTATTATTACTGCAGAATTACCTTCCGTGGTAATTACAGCCCTGACAATTATGATAATGATATAGGATTTCGATGTGTAACATCTGCACTTACAGATAAAACAAAGTAAATAAAAAAACAGAGGCATGAAAATGCCTCTGTTTTTTTATTTAGATAAAATATTTAAATTACTCCGAGATCAACCATTGCGTCAGCAACTTTAATGAAGCCACCTATATTTGCGCCATTTACATAATTCCCCGGTGTGCCGAATTCCCGTGCTGTATTCCAGCATGTTTCATGAATGGATTTCATTATACCCTGAAGTTTATTATCTACTTCCTCACGGCTCCATTTCAATCTCATAGAGTTCTGGCACATTTCCAGGCCTGATACTGCTACGCCTCCTGCATTTGCTGCTTTGCCGGGGCCATAGAGGGTTTTTTCATTAATAAATACTTCTACTCCATCCGGTGTGGTAGGCATATTGGCACCTTCTGACACACAGTAACAGCCATTTTTTACAAGGGTTTTTGCATCCTCTCCGTCTACTTCATTCTGAGTGGCACAGGGGAGAGCTACTTCACATGGCACGTGCCATACATTTCCGCTTTCATGATATTCCACACCTTTGAATTTCTCCGAATATTCTCTAATACGTCCCCGTCTGTGATTTTTCAAATCGAAAACGTAATTCAGCTTCTCTAAATTTATACCTTCTTTATCATAGATCCATCCGCTGGAATCTGACAGTGTGACAGGTATGGCACCAAGGTGCAGGCATTTTTGTACTGCATACTGGGCAACATTTCCTGAACCTGAAATGGCAACTTTTTTACCGGCAAACCCTTCACCTCGGGTTTTAAGCATTTCCTGTGCAAAGTATACACAGCCATATCCTGTTGCTTCAGGTCTTATGAGACTTCCGCCCCAGTTAAGACCTTTACCTGTAAATGTTCCATCAACAGTATTGTTGAGCTTTTTATACTGCCCGTAGAGAAAACCTATTTCACGTCCTCCCACACCTATATCGCCAGCAGGCACATCAGTATCGGCACCTATATGACGCCATAATTCGTTCATAAAAGATTGACAGAATTTCATGACTTCCATATCACTCTTTCCTTTAGGGTCAAAATCTGATCCTCCCTTGGCTCCACCCATGGGGAGAGTGGTAAGGCTGTTTTTAAATATCTGTTCAAATCCGAGAAACTTGAGTATTCCGAGATTTACGCTGGGATGAAAACGGATCCCCCCTTTATAGGGGCCTATGGCACTGTTAAACTCAATACGAAAACCTCTGTTGACTCTGACATTTCCTCTGTCATCTACCCAGGGAACACGAAAAATGATCTGTCTTTCCGGTTCTACAATACGTTCAAGGATATTTGCTTCTTTGTAGTGAGGCCTTGCTTCAAGAACGGGCCATATGGACTGCACTACCTCATGAACTGCCTGATGAAATTCCGGCTGGGCAGGATTTTTTGCCTTTACATACTCCATGAATTCCCCTGCTGTTCTGTACATAATTCTCTCCTTTAATATAAAATTTATAAAAATTTAATTTAAGATTACAGGAAATTTAATTTTTTTAATAGCCACCGGTACCTGGTTGAACAATTCAACACCCATGACCCGGAACCCATAACCTGTAACTCAAAGGGTTAATAAAATCTATACAAAACAAAAAAGGCAATAAAGTTTTTAATCAGGATTATTATTTTCTTTATCGCCGCTGTAGGTCATACCATTTAAGAAATCCTTCAGATTGTCTTCTGTTACATACCATTTATTTCCGACTTTTCTGCCTTTAAGTTTCCCATGATGAATATAGGTTCTTAAAGAAGTGGGGGTAACCTGAAGAGCTTCTGACAGTTCTGTCAGATTGTAGAGCTTTATATCGCCTATTTGTCGGGGCATAAACATCTCCTCCCTTTCTAATATTATTCTCTTAATTGTTCTCTTATATTTTTTGATGTTACCACGAAATATTTATAGTTGTCAATATTTATTTTAAATTTACCCCTGTATTTTTATCTTTTCTGGAAAATTTTTTGGATATTCCCGGGAAAATAAAAAATAATTTGAAAAAATCTTAATAGAAAGAGAATTTTCTGTTATAATTTAAAATTATAGGAAAATTCATTTTTAATGGCGTAAAATAAAGATTTAGATGAAAATTAAGGAGAGACAAGTTATCTAAATAATTTAAAACTATAGGAAAATTCATGTTTAATGGCGTAAAATAAAGCTTATTACTGCAACAGATAAATTAGTAATCAGAACCTTATTTATCGTGACGCGTAACGCGTTACGTGTCACGTGTCACGGGAGCAGAAGCGTTATATAAGCACATGATACGTAATTTTTTGGATACTCTTTTACCTGGAGCGGTAATTAGGAGTTGTCAGGATACATCATATTTATCGTTATAGGTACCTGGCATCATGAATTATATTGGCCTTAATCGAAAGAATAAATAATGAACATCAGTAAACAGAAAATTTCTTTAATGATGATAGTTATCTGTTATCTTTTTATTACCATTTATTTTTCTGTCTATTTCTGGAATAGAGATTATGATATAGCAAAATACTGGGTTGAGCAAAAAACAAAACCTTTTTACGGAATTTTTATGAACAGGACAATCTTTGACGGAGAGGGTTTCGGCGGACAGGATTTTTCAAATATAACCATTGGCATGGCCCTTTTCTTATATATTTTATCTTTTAACAGACGATTTCAGGAAAGAATTTTTTTTACTCGAAAATATACAGGCTTTATGCTCGGTGTCGCTCTTATAGAAACACTTAACATATCCCGTCTTTTGAGAGGTTTTTTTGGCAGAGCAAGGCCCTGTCATGTAATGGAAGGTAAAGAAGTATTCACCCATATGCTTACCTTTGGTCCTTATAATTTCGATGAAGCTTTAAATCACGGTTCTTTTCCTTCAGGTCACACTTTTTCGGCTATGTTTTTACTTACCCTTGCTTTTATTTCTCTCAGAACAAAAAAAACATTTTTTATTTTCATTATGTTTCTCCTTTCAATTGCTTATGGTATATCGATGGGAACAGGCCGTGTTATGTTCGGTGCCCATTATCCCGGAGATATTCTGTGGTCTATAGCTTTCAGTATTCCCATAACTGCCTGGCTTTATTTTAAAGGTTTTCAGATTCCGGATCAGGAAAAAGGGATCTTAAAAATAAATTATACCCCTTTAGAAGGCAGGGGTATAATCATAAATATTATAAATTTGAAAAAATCCCTCTGGGAATTATATTATAGTTTATTATTCATTTTCTTCTCTATGTCAATATTTACACTTTTTTCGGGAATTAAAAATACCTTTCTGGATTTCAGTTATTACTGGCCTTTTATAAGTCTCCTTGGGATGGTGTTATCTATTCTGTTCTACAGTAAACTTTCCAGGTTCAAACATGAAATTTCTGAATAAACAGATTGCAATAATTTTAATCGAGCATAAGATTTCTCAGTATAAATGTTATATTGTCAGTTCTTTCAGCAAGTCTTCTCAGATAATAGGGATACCATTCGGTGCCATAGGGTACATAAATTCTCATATTATAACCTTCTCTGACCAGTATTTTCTGTAAATCTCTTCTTACTCCATAAAGCATCTGAAATTCGAACTGATCAGGTCTGATTTTTTTCTCTCTTACATATTTTTTAGTGCCTATTATCATCTTTACGTCATGTGTGGCTATGGCAGGATAATAACCGGAATCAAGAACTTCCGGATTCATAACCATTTCCATCATTTTCAGGTAATTTGCTTCTACATCTTTTTTACCCTGGAAAGCTATGGATGGCGGTTCTTTATAGGCACCTTTACAGAGTCTTACAAACGCTTTCTTTTTTATAAGTTCTTTAATATCATCTTCCGTTCTGTGAAGGTAGCTCTGTATGACTATTCCTACATTTTCATATTTTTCCCTTAGGGCATAAAATATATCCAGTGTCGGTTGTGTACAGTCTGAACCTTCCATATCTATACGAACAAAAGTTTCATATGTTCTTGCCTGTTTAATTATTCTCTCCACATTCTCCAAGCAGAAATTTCTATCTATGGCAAGTCCCATCATAGTAAGTTTTACAGATACGTGGGCTCTCAGATTTTCTCTTTTTATGGTATCAAGTAAGTGAAGATAAGAATTTGCTGATTCTTCAGCCTCTGCTCTGTCCTTTACATGTTCTCCTAGATGGTCCATTGTGGCGGTCATGCCCATGTTATTTAATTCTTTAACCCTTGGTATTGCCTCTTCAAGTGTCTCTCCTGCAACAAATCTGGAAGCCATATCCTTTGAAATTTGAAAATGAGTAACCATTTTTCTTATAGGCTTATTGTCAGATAAAAATATTAAAAAACTCCTCAACATATACGGGAATACTCCTTTCTTCCTGGGAGAAGAAAAATAAAAAAAATATATAAATCTAATATGTCTGTCATGATGTTTATCATATGGTCAGACAGTTTTTCTATCGACTGTATCTTTTGTGCAGCCCTCTGTTAACGTCCTCTTCTACAGGACATGGGGCATGTTACACACTCCTTCTATCAATCACAGAATTATTTTACTTCTTCATCGTCTTTTTTTTTTGGAAGTGAATCTTTTATATCTTTGATTGCTATATATCCCTGTGTCTGCATGTCTTTTATGGCTCTCATAATTCTGGATCTTGGATCTTCCAATCTTGATGCAAGATCTTCCATCTGCCATAGTTCTTCCGCATCAAGCCATATGCCGCCGCATTTATCGCATCTCTCAATAACAAGATTACCTTCGGGTACATATTTCATTTCCTGTAATATACCCTGGCATTTTGGACATGTATATTCTGTATATTTTGCCTGTGAAAGAACCTCCTGTAATTTTGGTATATCATCTGCAAGCTCGGTAAAAGTAGCAGCTTCACCTTTATCCATCCATATACCTTTACAGGAATCACAGAGATCAATGTCTATCCCTTCAGGTGTATTAAAGGAATAAAGGGTATTTTTATGACATTTGGGACAGTTAAATTTTTGTTTTTCAGCCATTTTTTATTGAGTAACTCAAAATTTTATAGGGAAAAAATAAGTTTAGATATTTACTGAAGCAGGTAAATAATTTATGGAACGTCATGTTATTACATGCTTATACCCTGGTCAGTAATAAATATGAACTCATATCGGACTCTCTAAAATACGTCACGTCTTTGAGATATAAAATAGAGTTACTCTACTCCTTTCTTAAATAAATATTATTATATCCAAAAACATAGATTAATTCAATAAAAATCGTAAAATTACCTGACTTCCTTTCCAAGTTTAAATCTTTTTTGAAGTCTTTCTATTCCTAACTGCAGTTCATTTTTTAATAATTCCTGCCAGTAAACGCCTGTTACGCCCATTTGATTGAATTTTTTGTATCTTTCATTTAACAGATTATTAATGGAATGCCTCTTCAGGGCTTCAATATTTTTCAATAATTCAATCTTTATAAGCTGTGACGAAGTAAGTATGTCAAAATGTGCTCCTCCCTGTGCTTCAGGGATAATCTTATCTATAATCTGCAGGTTATATAAATCAAAGGCTGTAAGTTTTAAAAATGGTGTCACCTCTTTTGCCTTTTTTGCATCTCTATAGAGTATAGAAGCTGCTCCCTCTGGAGAAATAACGGAAAAAATAGCTCTTTCCTGCATGAAAACTCTGTCTGCCACTGACAGGGCAGAAGCCCCTCCGCTTCCTCCTTCTCCTATAACAATACTCAATGTAGGAGTCATAAGGGTAGACATTATTCTGAAACAGTGAGCCAGAGACATGGCAATACCTCTTTTTTCAGATTCAAATCCCGGGAAAGCTCCCGGTGTATCCAGAAAAGTAACAAGAGGTATCTGAAATTTTTCTGCCATATGCATCATTCTCTGTGCTTTTCTGTACCCTTCCGGCATAGCCATACCTTTGTGCCTGTATGCTTTTTCTTCCTCATTTCTTCCTTTTTCCTGTGCAATCACTGCAACGGTCTGACCTTCCAGATCGCCCAGTCCTATAATTACTGCAGGGTCATCGCCGAAATAGCGGTCTCCTTTGAATTCTACAAAATTGGCAAATATTCTTTCAATATAATCAATAGATGTAGGTCTTTCCGGATTTCTTGCCGCTTCTACCGCTTCCCATGGATCTATATGTTTGAGGGGTTGATGCTGGGGAGGTCTTAACCTGGGGAATTTTATCTGTCCTTTTCTTGTAAAATGTTTGATTAAATGAGAAATCCTGAGTTTCAGATTTTTTCTCTCCACTATTTTATCAATCATACCATGGTCCATGAGGAATTCTGCTGTATGGGATTCGGGAGGCAGTTTTTCTCCTATTGTCTGTTCTATAACACGTGGCCCTGCAAATCCTACCAGTGCTTTAGGTTCTGCAATAATTACATCTCCAAGGGAAGAAAAACTGGCAGCAATACCTCCTGTCGTAGGATTTGTCTGAACAGATATATAGGCAAGCCCTGATTTGTGGAATCTTGCCACAGCAGAAGCAGTTTTGGCCATCTGCATCAATGAGAGCATACCTTCCTGCATCCTGGCTCCGCCGCTTGAAACTACACTGATTACAGGCAGTTTCTTTTTTATGGACCTCAGGAATGCATTTGACACCTTTTCTCCCACTACCGAGCCCATAGTGCCTCCCATAAATTCAAAATCAAGGACACAGAACACTGCCTCAGTTCCGTCAATTTTTCCCGTTCCTACAATAACTGCATCTCTGAGACCGGTTTTTTGAGTCGCTTCTTTCAGTCTTTCCAGATAAGTTTTTTTATCAACAAAGTGGAGAGGATCTACAGATGTTAAATTTTTATCCCATTCTTTAAAAGTACCGGGATCTACAAGTAATTTTAACCTTTCATTGGCAGATATACGCATATGAAAATTACATTCCGGGCAAACATTAAGATATTTTTCAAAAGACTTTTCACCGAGATCGAATTTACACTTCGGACATGTTGAACCGGATATTGCTTCTTCTGTGGCAGTCAGGGGGATTACCGGGGGAGGAGTTTTTTCTGTCATCGGGTCAGAGCCTTCTTTCATAAAATTATCCTCCGTTCTCAATTTTGTAGTTACCTCTGTAACTTTTCTATAAATTTTTGCTGTAACTCCGTAGATTATTTATGAACAGTTAGCAGGTAACATATAATAAATTCGCTGCTATATATCTATTTTAATAGGTAAACACTTGAAAAGTCAATAGAGGTAATTATAAATCTTACTTTATTATTAAAATGACATTTTCAGGAAGCTTAAATTTTTTTAGATTGTTAATTAATTTATCTGTTTCTGACCGGTTTACTGCATAGAAGGAAATATATTCTCCTGCTATTACATAATCTTTCATATGCCATTCTGCTACCTTAATCCATCTGTCCGAAGGTACCGTATCCAGGTCATAGACTGATGCTATTTCTACCTGTTTTTCTACTGATAATTTATATATTTCATCTGCATTATATTTATTTTCCACGGCAAGTTTTGCCACTTCTATACTTCCGAGCCCCCATATATCCAGGATTTTGACATCGGAAAAATAGCTTACCGCCCCCAGGTCATTTATAGCTATACTTCTGTCTTTATAGAATTTTTTCAGGAATAAACTCATCTGATATTGCTGCCGGTAAATATCCGATGTGGATTTAACCGTATAGATTAATGAATTATATCCTCTTTCTGCAAGAGGTAATATGAAGAAAATACCGAGAAATACCATTGCAAAATACTTTGGTAATGATTTTTTATCTGACTTAAAGGAAAGATTTTTACGAACATAATCATGCCATGAAATAGACATGGCAAACAGACCGAGTGCTACAAGATATGCTTCATACCTGAAAAAGTATTTCGTACTTATCCGTGCAAACTGTATATGAAATAAACTCACGAGGATAAATATAAGAGGCATAATTACATTATATTTCCACAGGAGATTGTATTTACTGTACTGTAAATAAAAAATAATTACTGTTCCTGTTATAATTACCAGCATATGGGGATTGGTTATAATAATCTGGTACGTATTATAAAAAAACATGAAAATAGATTTCAGTGAACCGGTAGCAATATGACCTTTTAAAAGGACTGAATTTGGCAAAAAATACCATCCTTTTGCCATTGATATGAAACCGAATATTGTTACCGGCATCATACCTGTAATAAATAGCGTGATTCCATGAAGAAATCTTTTTCTGAGTATATATATTAAAGAAACTATAAAAATTAAGAATATTCCTTCATAACGGCTCATGGTAACGAGAGTGGACAGGACTATTAATAAAATGGCAACCCCTTTCTTTTTATGAGAATCTTCTTCTGACAGATATCTGCTGACAAAGTGAACAAAAATAATTGTAATAAGAATATGTAAAATATGTTCCATACCTGTAAATACAAGGATAGGTAAAGGAGTGAAAAATATTATTGACATAAGAATTAAGGATAGAAGAAGACCTTTAATTTCACACTTTTTCAGCAGAATATATAATGCAATTATAAGAACAATGGAGAAAAAAATATTTAATACAATGGGAATTATATGATTAACACCTGTTAAAAAATATATAAATGAAAGTAATAAAGTCCAGAGTATAGATGATGAAGAGGAGGTAAAACCATACTTTGTCACTCCCCATATGCCATGGTGAACAAAGTTTTTTGCTATGGCCATATGGATAAAAGCGTCATCTGTAGCATAAATAATATTTCCTTCATTATGTTTTACAGATAACATGAGTAACTGTAAAATTACTGACAGAAATATCGCTATAGAAATGAATAAAATCCAGAAATCTTTTTTAAGTTTCATATAATATTTTATAGAACTGTTTCGGAAATTAGTAGCCCATGATGGCCTTGTTTTTTGCGGATGACGGGATTATGATTATATAATTCAATTACAGTAGCAGAAATCCTTTATATTATTACCATTGTAAATTTTCTTTTTTCCCTGTAAGTTCATCCATTCTCTGCTGAACTATTGTATCTTTATTTTTTTTCCTGTTATTGAGACTTTCTTTAAGACGGGCAAGTTCCTGTTCCAGTTGCTTTATTCTTCTTGCCCTTTCTTTTTCTCTCAGATCGAAAAGTTCACTCAATATCGATTTTAATTTTTTTGAAATCTGTCCTTTTTCTTCTTCCTCCCTGGCTTTTCTGTATTTCCTGGCAAGTTTTATACTTTCGTCTTCAAGTTTTATAGCCTTTAAAGAATCTTTATAAGCTTCACCGTCAATGTTTGCCAGTTCTCTGAGGTCTGTCATAATTCTGTAATTTTCCAGAAGTATCTGGTTATATCTGCCGGGATCAACTTCTTTTATTTCTCCGAGTGTTTCATAGTTAGAAGGCATATATTTCTGAATAAATGAGAGAACTTCAGATTTCTGTTTCTCATTTAATACAGGCGGAGGCCCCGGATGTCCTCCCGGCACGGGAGCCTGAGCTATATCACCGGTAATTAAATCTTTTTCCATGGCAAATGTGTCTGACTGTAATAAACACAGACAAATCAGTATTATAAATATTATAGAAAAAATTTTTTTCATTCTAATTACTCCTTTATATAAATTTATAAAATGGTTGCTAAAAACTCTCACATTCTTTCTTTAATTTTTTCACCTCCCTTTCCATAGCTGTCATTTTACTGTCTATAGAAGATACATTCCATGTAGTTTTTTGTTTTTCAATACCGAAGGAATAATAGTTATCGGAAAAAGATGCTGTATTGACTTCAATATGTTTTATGTCTTTATCCAGTTTTTCTTCTTCATAAATGGCTGTTATATTATTCTCGTCGTTTATCGTATTATGTCCGGGAGGGATATAATTTATGAGACAGGTAACTCCTATCAGAAACAACAAAATAGAGGCAAAACCCAGTCTCATATGAGTATGGAAGAGAAATGTTATGATTTGCTTTATATATTCTTTAATTGTAATGTTGCCGGAAAATTCGTGTTTCCCTGCCTCCTTTCTTACTTTGTCCAGAAGGTAATCAGGCGGTTCCAGTATTTCCATATGGTCAAAAAGAACTTTTGTTTCTTTTGTTTCTTCAAAAAGATTTCTGCAGTGCCGGCATGAAGACATATGTTCCGTACAGACCGGCATTTCGTCTTTGTTTAATTCTTCATAAAGCATAAGAAGATACTTTTCTTCAAATTCTTTACATGTCATAATCTAAACCTCCAGTGCTCCTGTGAGTTTTTCCTTTAATTTTTTCATGGCACAGTGCATCCTGCCAAGAGCCGTATTTAAAGGGCATTTCAGCAGGTCTGCTATTTCTTTAAATGACATCCCGCTTCCATGTCTCAGAAGAAATATTTCTTTCTGTTCTTCCGTAAGGCTTTCTATGGAGTTTTTCAGTATATGCTGCAATTCCTTATGTTCTAAGATTTTCTCAGGGCCGTGAGAAGCAGATTTTAATATATCTTCCACTTTAATGGCTTTTCCTTTCTCTTTAAAGATTTCCTCTTCTATGGAAGAGGTTTTTCTTCTTTTTACACTTCTCAGGTGATCTATGGCAAGATTGTTTGCTATACGAAAAATCCAGCTCTTAAATTTATCCTTTGATTTATATTCAGGCAGAGATTTTATTACCCTGAAAAAAACCTCCTGAAAGAGATCTTCTGCCACGGTTCTGTCCGATACCATTCTTACAAGAAAGGAGAAAAGAGAATTTTTATAACGGCTCAGAATGGTTTCAAAGGCTTCGTCGCTTCCGGATTTTTTATATATTTCTATTAATTCCTCATCTGATAGGTGAGTCATCTCCTTCTCCTGTTTGTGAGAATTCTGCCTTTATATATAACGTATGATTTTTGAAAATATTGTGTTTTAGAGAATTTTTTGTGACATATTTATTATGAGAATCGTGACGCGTAACGCGTAATGCGTGACGCAAGGATTATCTATAATTTGTTATGAACTGCACTATAAATAAATATACTTTTAAATCTTTAGATATATTTTACGGTATAAATCCCAAGTTTTTTAGTTTTCACTATGGCAAATCTGTCAGAGATACTTACGGGAATGACGTCCCACTTTGTGCCGTTCCAGGTATAGCCACTTATATTTTTTATATGAGTCGGAACAGGAAAACACAGGTCGATTTCTTTTAAAAAAGTAATATAGTCAGGAGAAATCTTATATACATAAGAATAAAATGGTTCACTTATTGTTATTGATATTGTTACACTTTTATCCAGAGCATTAGCCGGTATGATAATAGAAAAACCGGTATATTCATAAATTATGGTTATTCCTTCTATTCCTGCTGTTTTACATAAAACTGGTGCCAGGTTTGAACCGGTATCTATTCCCGGAATACTGTCACCGGACCATGTGCCAGTATCAGTGTCCATGCCAGCACTGTAAGATCTCCCCAGAGACGGAGTCATAACAGTTCCGCATACAAGTAGAGCCATAGAAGCTGCCGCCCCTTTAATAAAATTTCTTCTTGAATTTTTCTGGGTTATAAAATGTTCGATCATGTCATTGAGTTTTTGGGGAGGAATATTATTAAGAAATATTTTGTCTACATCAGTCAGCAAATATTCCCGGCTTTCTATAACAGACTCTCTGTCTTCAAGAAGTTTATCCCTGAAATTTTTATCTGTAGATGCTCTGAGGAGTATTTTTTCTATCTTTGAACATTGTTTATTCAAAATAATCAGCCCTTTCTCAGATTATATAAAAATTATAACATCTGTTTCACGTCTATGCCAGAATTAATGTCAGTTATATATAAAAAATTAATAAAATGTTTTCTTTTTTATCATTCCGGCTCTCCGGTGCTCCGGAGAAAAAAATATCACGGCAGCACAGGTGCACTCGAAGGTTTTATAAATTAAAGTGGCATGATGTAATCTGTAAAATATATAAACGCTCCAGTTTAGATTTTTTTCGGAGGAGCACCGGAGAGCCGGAATGAAGGTTTTTATAACACTATACTTGATAGCGAAATAGTATCACCGTTTACCAAAATTATTTCTCCATATAAAAAGGTTTTTACCTGATACCTAGAGAATTTTCAGAGAAATAAGGCCTGAATTTTGCAGGTCTGTTCATAAACCATCCTCGCGTCACGCGTCACGCGTCACGCGTCACGAAACAAACAGAGGTGACTTACTTATGTCCTATGATGATGAAATCAATCTCAATGATAATGATGAAGAAGAAGATTTACTCGACAGTGATGATACTGACGATGATACTTCGGATAAATCTCAGACAAAATCTTACAGTGTTTATATAATATCTTTTTTACTCGGTGTAATTCTCTGTCTTGGAGCAGTTATATTTTACCTTTCAACAAGGGAACATCTTCAGGAGCTTTCCTTTATGCCAGAGGAAGCTCAGATGATTGTGAAAATACAGATAGAACCCGGCATAAAAAAGGTAATATTTACGGAACAGTATAAAAAAATCCATGAAAACCCTGATACAGAGAAGAACGTATATGCATCCATCGATAAACTTATGATTACGGTCTTTTTCAGAGAGCCCCGGCAGGGTATTAATATAACG
Organism: Vulcanimicrobiota bacterium; assembly: GCA_040217695.1. Taxonomy (GTDB): domain Bacteria; phylum Vulcanimicrobiota; class SpSt-956; order SpSt-956; family JAKJGF01; genus CALARM01. The sequence continues at coordinate 18,710 of JBEHWO010000013.1, forward strand.
GCAGATTTCCTGCCCTATGTTGACCCGGAAATGGCAGTGGCTGGCTTTAATATGGGAGCGAACCTTGCCGTAAGAATACTGAGGCTCAATAACCCGGTAGATAAAATTTTTACACTGGGTGCTTTCCGTATAAATAACAGAGAAAAAGTGGATGAATTTTTTAATAAGGTTCGAATCCAATACGGAGCAACGGAGCAGGAAATGAACGGTCATAAAATATTTGTTTCCACAAATTTTTCCTATGTTTTTTACAGGGATTTTGTTCTTATGGCAACCACACCTGATAAACTACTTCTTTCTCTTGATACGGTTCAGAAAAAACATAAATCCATATTGACAGATGCAAAATTTCAGCTTTACAGAAAGAAAATATCTAAAGATACCGTAGGATTTGCTTATGTAAATTTAAATTATTTAAGAGACGAATTCTGTAATATTTCAAAGATGTCACAGGATTCCAATTTTGTTCAATTTTTTAAATCAGTAAAAATTATGGGTGCTGCTCTGGCACTCTCCGAGAAAGGACTTTCACTGGAAACACTGATTGTGCCGGAAGAAAATATAACAAATCCTGTGGCAGTAAAATATTTCTCACAGACAGCAAAGGAACCTGTGAGTCTGACCTTTTTTGCAAAAGACAGTACTACAAATCTCCTGGTTCTTACCAATATAGTCGAATTGTTTGAAGTATATACAGGTCTCACGGAAGACATACTGCCGGGAGTGAAAGATAATCTGGATAATCTTGTAGAAAGCAGATTGAGTCTTAACCTGGAAAGAGATATCTTTGCGTCACTTACGGGAGAACTTGCCATAAGTTATCCTTCCAGAAGTGCGGCAGAATTTGGTCTGACTTTACTTACAAAACCTCAGAAGCTTTTTGATGGACTGGTTGTCATGGCAGGTGTAAAGCAGGATTCACGGCTTGAAAGTCTGATTGCCGGTGCAGACAGTCTCATATCTTTACTTGCTCCTCCTCCGCAGTTTAAAGGTGTGAGTATTATTACAGCTCCTGACGGAAGTATTTCTTATGCCTGTACGGATCATTTTATCATCCTTGGTATGGGGAAATCCAGAAACAGAATACAGGAACTTATAGCGACAAAGAAAGATAATCTTCAGTCTCTGAATGATCTCTATAAAGAAAGAACCTTCGTTTATTCAGGGGAAGTTCTGGGGGTTACATTTATTAATATAAAACTGCTCTATGAAGGGCTGGGAACAGAAGCCGCCAGATCTGTGGAAAAAACTCCTGAACTATGGATTGTAAACAGTAAAGCAGATACCGGGATAAAAGCCACCCTTTATATTCCCTTTAAGATTATATAATTTTATATCCTTCATGAAAGGAATTTTTATTTATGAAAAAGATTATAATAAGTGGTTTTGATCCTTTTGATAAAATGAAAATCAATCCTTCTATGGAAGTAGTTAAAGAACTTCATACCATCGCTGCAGAAGGAGCAGAGATTTATCCTATCATTCTTCCTACGGTCTATGGAGTTTCTTCTCATATGCTTATAGAGAAAATAAAAGAAATAAAACCTGACAGTGTAATAAGTCTTGGTCTGGCAGGAGGAAGAAAAAAGATTTTTCTCGAAAGATTTGCCCTTAACATAGACGATGCAAGAACTAAAGATAATAAAAAAACACAGAGAAGAGGTCTTGTAATAGCAGAAGAAGGTCCCCACGCCTATGTTTCTACTCTGCCTGTTACGGATATATTGAAAAATCTTCACAGATATAAAATAAAAGCGGGTATATCCAATTTCTGTGGCACCTTTGTATGTAACCATGTTATGTATTCAACACTGCATTATATAGCTAAAAATAATCTTCCTGTAACATGTGGTTTTATTCATCTTCCGAAATTATCAAAGGGGAAGAATAACGTAACAATTGAAAAATTACTTAAGGCTGTCAGAGTGGTGGTAACAGTTATTGCAGGCTCATGATATAAAATATTTTTCTGTGGCATTGTAGTGATTCTAAAAAGATTGAAATGATTTTTAATGACATTTTAAAAGGATTTTTATAATTCAAAATGGAATTTATATATCAGAATAAAGGAGTATAACTTTAGAATTGAGCAATCTGTTTCTGAATTTTGAAGTCTGACTCCTGTTATTATGTCCAATTTTAATTGAAGGGGAGTTACGATTATGATAGATCTTGTTAAAAACTACGGCATCCATGCACGAAGGATAAAGAAATCAGTTATAAGAGAACTATTAAAGCTTACAAACAAACCTGAAATGATTTCTTTTGCAGGAGGACTTCCTGACCCCACTCTGTTTCCCAGGGAAGATATTAAGGATATTTGTACAAAAATCATTGATGAATTCGGAAATTCTGCTTTTCAGTACAGTACTACAGAAGGAGAGCCTCAATTAAAAAAAGAACTGATAAAACTTGCCGAAAAAGACGGGCTGAAGATCAGTGAAGACAATATACTCGTAACCGTTTCATCACAGCAGGGCCTTGATTTGATAGGGAAAGTCTTTATCGATCCCAGTGATCCTGTTATAGTCGAACTGCCGAGTTATATAGGAGGGCTTCAGGTTTTCCAGGGCTACGGTGCTCATATGCACGGTATACCTACAGATCATGACGGTATTCTTGTAGATGTACTGGAAGAAACCCTTGATCAGCTTAAAGGTACGGAAGAACATTATAAATTTATCTATCTTGTTCCTGATTTTCAGAATCCTGCAGGAGTAACATTATCTCTGGAAAGAAGAAAAAAAATAATAGAACTCAGCAAAAGATATGATATACTCATTATAGAGGATACGCCCTACAGAGAACTCAGGTTTGAAGGACAGAGTCCTCCGTCTCTTATGTCCCTTGACGATACGAACAATGTAGTAATGCTTCATACATTCTCCAAGATATTTGTCCCCGGGTTCCGTCTCGGATGGGTAATAGCTCACCCTGATATTATAAGAAAACTGGCTTTTGCAAAACAGTCTGTAGATCTGTGCACACCTGCTTTTACACAGCTTGTAACCTACGAATACTGCCGCAGAGGATTGCTTGAAAAACATATTGAAAAGATAAAGGCTGTATATCATAAGAAAAGAGATGTAATGCTCAGGGCTCTCGACGAATATATGCCGAAGGTTGAAGGGCTCAGATGGACCAGACCGCAGGGAGGATTATTCCTGTGGATCATGTTACCGGACCATATAAACTGTGATAAACTCTTTTATGAAGCAGTTGAACAGAATGTTGCCTTTGTTATAGGTTCTGCCTTCCACTGTGATGGACGGGGACAGAATACAATGAGATTGAATTTTTCATACCCCACACATGAAGAGATAGATGAAGGAATAAAAAGACTGGCAAGGGTTATAAAGGCAAAACTATAAATAGTGAATAGTGAGTAGTGAGTTAATAAAACCTGTTCGCCACTCACTACTCACTCAATAATTTAAGAGTATAGGAATTTTCATTTTTTATGGCGTGAAATAAAGGTTCAGATGGAAATTATAGCGATGCATTTTATCTAAATAATTTATAAATGGTTACGAACTTAACACCCAGCGAAGGAGTTGTTTAAAGTTGAGGGTTTAAAGTTGAGAATTGAAAAACTTTCAACTTTAAGGGGTTGTCAGGAAATAACCCAATCATATTTACAGTCTATATCGTGACGCATCACGCGAGGATTATAACCGTTCTAACAATTTGCCAGGGTTATTTTCTTACAGTCTCTAAACTCTCAGCTTCCAACCACTTAATTTTCCCCTAACGTTATTTTATCCGCATAGTTCTCAAGGGGTATTTTATTAACTATCTTTTTATTATTTTTGTCAAATACCACTATAGAATAATATCTTTTTCCCTGGTTTCCAAGTTCTGTCATATATATATATATATAACCGCCGGGGTTAATGACACATTCAACAGGATAGCCGGGAAGAGGAAAGTGTTCTTTTACTGTCATATCGGATATTTTTACAAAAGCAATTTCCTGAGTCTTCTGATTAAGAAGATATAATTCCTGGTTAGTTGAGCCGACCATAATTTTGATAGGGCCGAGTTGTTCTGAGCCTGCAGAGATTTTTTTTATGTCCCCTTTACCTGTACCGATATCTATAATACCTATTTCATCAGTTTTATTATAGAGTATAAATATCTTCTGAGGACTTGCGGCAATGTCATAGGCTCCTTCTTTTATCGTAATTACGTCTGATACGGCGAAGGTATCCGTATTAATACTCGTAATAAAACTATTTTTTTCATTGCTGCTTATAATATAAAAATATTTTCCGTCAGATGAGAGGGCTGCTCCCGAAGAATTTACTGGTATATCTTTTTCTGCAATTACTAATCTGGTAGTTAAATCTATGACTTTTAATTTGTTATTACTGTTGCTTAGCAGATAAAGTTTTGTTTCATCAGGTGAGAGAGCCATAAAGGTAATTCTTATGCCACTGTCAAAACTTGGTAAACGTTTACCTGAAATCTTACTGCCTGTCGTGTCCATTATATATACAGTACTGCCTTTATCTGTAATAAAAAGCTGCTTTTTCTTTAATGCACCTATAACAAGATTACTATCAAAGGTTAAATTAATCTTTTGATTTATTATATTTTTATTTATATCCAGTACAGCCAGCACTTTTTCAGGACTCATAGAAATATATATCTTTTTACCTTTTGTAGGAATGTTTTTATAATAATTGTAACCGAAATACCCCCCTGTTAAAAGACATACAATACCTGCCGCTATAAGCCCGTATTTCAGGAATAGTTTCCATAATTCTATACTCAGAGGTGTAATGTTACCCATTTCTTCCATGGAAGCTTTTCTCTTATCCTGCATTTCCTTTTGTTTTTCAAGGAGAGAGGAGTCAAGCTCAACCATGGTGATTTTATTCATCCTCTCTCTTATTAATTTAATATCTCCTCTTTCGGCAGGGTTTATTTTGACACATAATTCCACTATTGCTTCAACATTACTGGATATATAAGGGTTGATTTTTCTTACAGGCGTAAATTCATAGGGCTGTTTTTCCGGGTTGCTCCCTGTTAATAAGTAATAAATGGTAGCACCCAGTGCAAAAACATCGACTTTTGTATTGATTATATCAGTTCCTGTTTGTTCAGGGGCAAAATAACCTATAGTTCCATACATGGGAAATACTAATTCCTGTTCAACGAGGAATATTTCTCTCAATCCGTAATTTATAAATTTTACTTCTCCATTATAAGAGATCAATATATTTTTGGGGTTGAGATCACCTGCTGCTATGGGAGGTTTCTGGCTGTGGAGATAATAAATAGCTTCACAGACCTTTGTTAATATTGCAAAAACTGTTGTAGAAGGCATACGGCTCTGTTTTTCCAGATGGCTTTTTATTATCTCTTCCAGAGTATAACCTTCCACCATTTCCATAACAATAAAAAGTCTTATAATACTTCTATCACCTGAATAATTGAAGAAGTAATCTGTTACTTTAATCAGGTTTGGATGATTTAAATTTTTTAATTTGCCACCCAGTTTAACAAAATTGGAAATAACTCTTTCTCCCAGTCTGGGGTTTTCTTTAGGTGGTTTATACTGTATCTCTTTAATAATTTTTGATACTTCCTGGCCTTCTGCGTTATCCTGTTCACTCGTATCAAGTACCATATAAACCGCTCCGGAATAATCCTTATGGATAATTTCGGCGATTTCATATCTATCTTTTATGGATGTCCCTTCCTGCAGGGGAGGAAGCAGGGGAGGTGTATCGGGTTTACTCTGACATAGAGATTGTTTTTGTTCTCTCCAGTCTGCTGCAAGGCCTTTGAGAAGGGGGCCTTTTTTTACCGGTTGTGGCAGAGGAGATTCCCCTGATTGTGTATCCAGCTCTTTTTCATCCTGTTTTTTTCTTGCATATTTCCGGGCCAGTTTCTGTGCAAGGCTTGTTCCGCTTTTCTTCTCTTCCGCAGATTTTTCTTCTATATCTTCCTTCTTTTCTTCTTCAGGTTTTTCTTCTATATCTTCCTTCTTTTTTTCTATGGCAGGTCTGGCAGAAGGGGGAGTCTTTATGGGAGGCAGTTTCGATGTTAATTTCGCAAATAATTCGGCACTTTTTTCTCTGGATTCTTTTGCTTTTTGAGCTGCCAGAACAGGACTGGATGAGGTATCTACAGGTTCATCCTTTTTTATTTTAAGTGCTTCTGCAGCCGCCATATACTGTTTAACATCAAATCTCCTGGTACCCCTCTTGGGAGCACTGTGGAATTTACCTTTCAAACCCGTATCATCAGAGATTTCTTCTTCAGCCTGAGAAATAGATTTTTCAAGGTCAGGACTCACAGGTTTTTCGTCTGATAAGGTAAATATATCAACAGGTTTTGCTTCAGATTCCACTGATGGTTCTGCTATATGGGCAGAAAAGTCAGAAAGTTTATCTATTTTTACTTCTTCCTGGGGAGGTGTCACTGAAGATTTCGGTGATTTGGAAAAAGAGAAGCTTTTCTTACTTAGTTTTTCTTTAATATTTGTGACGAATTTATCAACCTTATCGGGCGTGGGAGGTAATTTAGTCTGTGAAGATTTCCCAGGTGATACGGCAAAAACGGATTTAGGTCTTTTACCCATAGAAAATTGAAGGAGAAAATTAGAAACTTCCTGTAATCCCGGCCTGTCTTCCTGTTTTGGTGAAAGGCATCTTGCTATGAATTCATTCAGTTCCGGCGAAGCCTCTTTGTTGTAGTGCGAAACCTGCGAAAAAGCTCCGGGATATTTTTCAGGATTTCTGCCTGTAAGAAGATAATACATAGTTGCACTGAGGCTATAAACATCTGTTTTTTCATTCATTATTCCTCTGGAAATCTGTTCTATAGGGCTGAAGCCGGGTGTTTTACTGCAGGAGCCTGTTCTTAAAACACTGCCAAGACCATAGTTGAACAGTTTAATCTGTCTGTCAGGTGTTAACATAATGTATTTTGGTTTTAAAACACCGAAAGAAACTGGCTCTGTATGCTGTGTATTTAAATATTTCAGGGCACCGCATACCTTGATCATATGTTTCATAAGTACTTTAATCGGCAGAGGTTCTTCATGTAAATCAGTCTGGAATATATCCTGAAGCGTTCTGCCTTTTACATATTCCATGACTACATAATGTCTTTTCTCAGATTTTCCTTCTGGTATTTCTGTGAAATATTCGTAGATTTTTATCAGATTCGGATGTCTTACTTCTGAAATTGTGGATAATCTTTTCCAGAATAATTCGTTTCCTTCAATCTCTTTCTCAGAATGAGGGATAAATTCTTTTAATGTGAGCTGTTCATGTGGAGGGTCAAGATCTTCGACCAGATAATGTACTTCTTTCTCGTCACAAATTATTAAATCTCTGATTTCATATCGATCACAGAGTATACAGCCTGCATTTAACATTTCAGACATAAATTTCACTCTCTTAAAGAAAAAATTGAAGGATTTTTCTAGATTCTAGAAATTTTTCTATTTTCCTTTTTAGTAGATTATGTGCCGGAAAAAATTCGACTATATCATAAATTTTGTGTAACTTCTGTTAAATATCTATTATATGTTAAGTTTGTACAAAACATTATTATACTCTTAAAAAGTTCTTCTATAATTTAAAGGTATAGGAATTTTCATTGTTAATGGCTTAAAATAAAGATTTAGATAAAAATTAAGTAAAGGCAGTTTATCTAAATAATTTATAGAAATAGAAGAACCTTAACTAACGTTTACATATGATATTTTCTTTGTATAATTTATATATGGACTTGATTACACCTGTATATTCTCTTCCCATTACCTGCCCTATTTCTCTTATAGAGGTTTTTCCGTCAACCCAGGGAAGAACTGTCAGCTCAGCTGTTTTTATATACATAGGTTTACCTGTATTTATAACTTCAAATATAAGGTCCAGTGAATAAATTAAATCCTTCATTTTTGAAATTTCTTCAAGTTCTTTGTTCATGGTTTCTATTAAAAATGGAGTATCATAGGTAACATTTTTTTTGAACTTTTCTGAAGATTCGGTGTCTATAAATTTTCCTCTGCCATGGAGCCAGGCAATAAAAGATAAAACAGCCCTTTCTCCTTCGAGCTCTCCGAGTTTTGCATGGATAATATTACCATTACAGAAATAAATTTCCCCTTTTTCTCTGTCATCTTCCATTTTTAATAATCCGGTAAGTCTTTCTTTGTTTAGTAAATCAATAATATGTTCCATCCCTGTTTCGGAAAGATCAAATCCTTTTGTTATGTATTCTCTTGTTTGATTGGATAAGTTCATAAAATAATATGATAAAACTCCTTTCTGCAAATAATAATTCAATTTCGACCCGGATTAGCAGGATTAAGAGATTACAAGGATAATGGCTTTACATACAGATAATCTCATAATCCTGAAAACTGCCATGACCGTTTCGGTCACAACGAAGTATGAGAATCTGTTCCTCCCGTCACGCGTTACGCGTGACGATTCTCATATAAATCCCGGTCAAATTTATTTTTTATAACCTCTTAATATTCTCTTTAGTTTAACCGGATTGGAACAGTTTTTTCCCAGAAGAGAGTTAACCTCTTCAAAGGATTCATTTTTAAACAGGATTTTATCAATAAGGCCATAGGCAGTATCATAGGAGATTAAATTATTATCTTTTACATACATAATTTCCGATGCAAGTTTTGATCTGTGATCATGTATCTCTACCATTCTTTCTCTGTAATCTGCCCTGCCGTTGAATAATATTATATTATAATATCCTCCTATACCCACATTCCTTCTTGATGCTGTATTCAGAGCGGAAAGCAGTTCCATGGAACCTTCTACACGATCTATATTACCCCGTCTTTCAGGCAGGGATTTTTGTGATGTATAATCTGAAAGAAGAAGATTGACAGTATCATATCCCGAACCGTCTGCAAGATATATAACCTGAACTGCTTCACGGAAGAAATGTATCAAAGAAAAATGAAATATACGGAAACCTTCTTTATTGTCATAACCTGCAAGAAGACCGGCATTTAAAAATACCGGTTTTACATCTCCTCCCCGGTCTTTCCAGGTAATAAGGTTATGTATCTGACTTATCGTGTCTTTATCTTTTATTTCAACTTTTTTCCCGTTCTCTTCATAAGAACCTTTAAGATAATCAAGAGCATCAAAACCAAATTTCCCTTTAAGTTGCTGGTCTATATGATTTTTTTTCATATTTCTGATAATATCAAAGACTTTAACTGAAAGCTCTTCTATTGTTTTATATTGTTTCGGAAGCTTCGAACATTTATCTTTAAAATTTTGATAATCTTCTCTGAGAGTTTTAAAAATAGTAAATTTTATCTCATCTCCCACTGTTGATGTTCCTGTATTTCCATAGGCAGCAACAAGACCTGTATCTTCTGTGATTTCAGGAGGAATACATGGTTTTATCTTGTCTGACACATATATTTTCATATCTTCTTCATTCCAGCCCCTCTGTTCATCACACATCATAATACCGGAATAATCATTGAATTTCATTGCATTTATTGATGTCATATATGTTAAATTCGCTCTCTTTCTTTAGTAATTTTATAAAACGTTACGCGTTACGCGTCACGACTATAACCGGCTGAATATTTACCGTTATAATCACTAAGAAATTACACTTTCTTCAAGAGCAACATCTTTATAACCTCTTAATAACAGTTCCAGTCTCCTGTGATTTCTGGCATAGTGCCACATGTTCTCTTCTACAGATTCTTCTGTCTTTTCTTCAAAGAGCAGATCATTCAGCATCTCATAGGTTTTATCTTTACTTAATTCATTATTAAGAAATCCTGTGACAATTTCAGTTGCCAGCTTTACTCTGTGATGATATATTTCCTTATATCTTTCACTGTGACTGTCTTTTTCTCCATCAAGATAAATAATATTGAAATATCCTCCCACGCCAAGATAATAATCCCTTGCTTCTATGGCGGAAGCTATTAAAAGACACATACCTTCAACTCTGTCCATGCCATCTCTTCTCTGAGACAGATATTTATCTTTGAAATAATTGCCGAATGCTCTTCCTGCTCCGTAAACACCTTTACCCAGTGTTTCGAATCCTCCTGAAACCAGAGAAAGGACTCCTATGTCTGCTTTTATGCAGTAACTGGTAAGGCCGTATTCTCTGTCATAGGCCATAAGACATACTTTATTTTCAAATACCGGTTTTAAATAATCTCTTTTATCTTTGAAAGAAATTATTTTTCTGGCATCATCTTTTATAGCATCCTGCTTTATATCGATTTTTTTTCCGTCAATTTCTACATAACCCTGGTTAAAATCATCTGTAGTAAACCCGTAGAGCAGTTTTAAAATATCATCGACTTTTCTTCTTGTAAGGTCATGAATGGATGAAAGTGTTATATTTCCTATATCACCTGCAGTTTTTATTTTTTCTTTTCCGTCAGAACTTGAAACTATTGTATCTATTTTTTTCTGAATATTATTTATTACTTCATAGTGTACCGAAGGATTTCCGACTCCTCCGTAAACAGCTTCCATTTTAAGCAGATCAGAACTCTCACCCGATAGTAATGAATGAATACTGTCAAGATAAAAACATCTTCGCCATCTTACATCTATATATTCTTCATCGCTTAACATGGCTCCGGAATGTTTATTGAATTTTAACATATTAACTATGGCCATTATAATTCCTCCATCTGACTAATTATTTTTATAAAAAACATAATCTATATCATAATTACATAAAAAAATATATTCAATATTATATCTCACATATTGACATATGGCAATTCATAAGGGTAATTTTTATATAAAAATTGAGTTTTTCTTTCTGTAGACCTTATAATTAAAACTTTTATTATCCTCGCGTTACGCGTTACGGTACAACCTGTAACTATTATGTAGTTATTTCCTGACAACCCCTCAGCTGTAGCTGGACCGCCTGCCAAATATTTATCTGTTAATAACTATATCTTCGTATTCAAGGCTTTCTCCTGTATGAAATTCTATTTCTTTTTCGTAGAATTCTATGGATACCAGTTTCCCCTGGGCATTACCATCTATATGAATTAACTCTGTTCCTGGCTTTACAACAAAGAACAGTTGTCCTTCTCCTCCTTCTATGGAAACCTCTCCCGTTTCCGTGACAAAAACTTTATAGTTATTTATATCCAACGTTTTTCCTACTCTTAATTGAGATTTATCAGGTACAGATGTTTTAATTTTTTCTTTGTTGAAAATAGCACATTCTCCTTCTTCTTCTGTCAGCCATCCCGGTTTTCCGTCTTCAAAAGTAAGATACCATTCATCCCAGAAACAATCTTCCCCTCTGTAACGTACTCTCCCTATGACTTCAAAGGGTTTACCTTTAATTTTTCCTTTAACTCCTATGGCGAATCTGCTGGGATAATCGGCAAGTTTCGGATATTTACCGGCTACACTCAGACCGAAATCTTCAATATAAAGTGTTTGATCACAGTAGGGACATACGGTGCTTCTTACATATACACTTGTGAGTTTCAATACTCCCCCGCATGCGGGACAATCCAGTTCTTTTATCTGCATTTCCATATCAACATCCTCCTTTTTCATTTACCATTGACCGGTTATCGGTGTAATGTTCACTGCTTACTGATCATTTTCCTGCCATTTAGACCAGTCTTCATTATAATAATAAGTAATTATGCTGTTATCCAGTGTGTTTACCTGAGTATCCCGCCATTTTATATCTTCACTGAAAACAAAAAGACTTTTTATTGTTTCTTCATTTAGATATTTCACGGGTACATTTATTTTACATCTGTTTATGTCAAATCGTTCATTTGAAGCAATGACAAAACCCCAGTCACCGAAGCTTGGTACAAGGGTATGAATGGGTTTTACGTTAAATCCTGCATGTTCTATTGTGTTATATATACACCAGAAGGTATTGGCCGAGAAAAAGGTTGACGTGCTCTGAACAGTCATAATACCGCCTCTTGACAGGTGATGGCCTGTTATCCGATAGAATGTACTGGTATAAAGTTTTGATAATTTTTCATTACCGGGATCCGGAAGATCTACAATTATTACATCAAATTTTTCATTTGTATTTTTCATAAATGTCCATGCATCCTGCGGAATATACTCAACTTTCGGGTCTTTTAAAGAATTTTTATTAAGAGAAACTATAATTGAATAAGTAGAACATAATTTTATCATGTCAGGATCTATATCTACAAGTTTTACCTTTTTTACGTCATTATATTTTAATATCTCCCTCAGAGCAAGGCCATCTCCGCCACCGAGCACAAGTATGTTTCCCCTTGAAGGTGCCAGGGTCATGGCAGGATGAACCAGTGTTTCATGGTATCTGTATTCGTCAATGGAACAGAACTGCAAATTCCCGTCGAGAAAAAGGTTGACTTCTTCTTTCCATTTTGTAAGAATTATTCTCTGATATTTTGTTTGTACCGCATATATAATATCTTCTTCATAAATTGCACTTTCTGCAAAAGATATTATTTTAAAAGCAGAAATAAGCCCTGTCAGAAGCAGGATACCTGATATGGCTGTCCATATAACAAGTGTCTTTCTCCAGAGAAGTTTTTTGTAAAAAAATATTATATTTGCTGCAGTAACTGCTATATTTAATAATCCGAAGAAAAAAGCTGATTCCATAAGTCCGAAATGGGGCAGGAATAACAGCGGAAAACCTATGGAGGCTGCAAGAGCTCCGAGATAATCAAGAGACAGTACCCTTGCGAGTGTTACTTTAAGTGTTCCGTATTCCTGTATTATTCTTGTTATAACAGGTATTTCAATGCCAATAAGGGAACCTACTATTATCAGGAGGCCATACATGAAAAAAGAATAAATCTCTGTCCAGGCAAAGGCAAAAAAGAGAATGAATGCAGAAAAACCACCTGATATAGCAATCCAGATTTCTATGGCAATAAAATTATCCAGCAAATTATGTTCTATATATCTGGACAGATAGGAGCCAAGCCCCATGGCACTCATAAATACTCCAATGGTTATGGAAAATTGAAATATTGTATCTCCGATAAAGTATGAAGAGATTGTGCCGAAAAGAAGCTCATAGCTTATACCGCAGACAGAAATAAAAAAAACAGATAAAAGCAATAAGAAATGTTCATTTTTTATATGTTTATCAGGAGATTCATTAGAGCGGGTTTTCTTTTCGGAATTTTTCTCTGAAGATTCTGTCGAAGAATTTTCGCTTTTTTCATCTGAAAATTCTTCAGTAAAAATGTTGTTTTCGGAATTTTTCTCTGAAGATTCTGTCGAGGAATTTTTATTTATATTATACACAGTTATTTTACCTGATTGATTCTGATATTATATTTATCATAAGTTTTATTTTATACCGGTAACTGATTACCGGTCACCTGTCACTGCTTATTTCCCCGGATGGATTCCTCTGCCGACAAAATATGCCCCTGTCCTTATAGATTTTCCGTAAGAATCTCTCAGGCCGAACCCTGTAAGAGTAGTAATTGTAGCCAGAATATAAACCATTACCGCAATAATTATTGCGGCAAAAGTACTTTTAAATCTATTTTTCGGAAAAGTAAAACTGAATATTGCCAGAAGCAGGATTAATAGGCCTATACCCGGTAACATAAAAGATATGATTCTCCAGTATCCTTTAATGGTTTCACCTAAATTTGCTTTTTCCTCTGTTTCCCCGACCTGTACTTTATACTCTGACTGAAGTTCTAACGCTCTTTTCCCGAAAGATCCATTTTTATCCTTTTCTATAACATCTGACAGTTCTTTTTCTGCTTTTTCTTTTGCTTTGGAATCGAAAGACATTTTTTCCAGGTACGTACAGGCAAGACCAAAATGTATGATGTACCTATTTTCTTTTACTGTTAAAAGGCGGGATTTATAAAAGGTTATATCTGCTTCCAGAGAGTTTACACCTATTTTTGATGCGCTTTTTGCTCTGTATTCATAGGCTTCACCAAGAGATGGATCCAGATTTATTGCAGAAGCAAAAAATTCTTTGGCTTTTTCGTAATTTCCGCTGTTAAACTGCTGTTTGCCAAAGGCAAAGGCTTTACTGGCATCGGCATTTTCTGCGAGTAACGGTAATGCTCTGCCGAGTCCAGCCAGTAAAACGATAAAATATATTAATTGTTTCATAATACATCTCCTATGATCCGTGAATTGCACATCCTATTACAATACCAAAAGCAAGTATGACTGCAGCAAGTATTATAGCCACACAGACATTCCCTTTTTCTATTTCTTTCCATTCGTCTATAGGAGTCATCCAGTCAAATATTTTTATTAGAATTCCAAGAGACAGGCTCATGGTAAGAGCTCCTATTACTCCCCAGCCTATACTTAAAAGATAACTCATTAGTGTACTGTAAACTTTATCCAAAATAATTCCCCTTTCTGTATAAAATTATATAAGATAACCTGAGAAGCTATACTCCTCCTTACACATCTTACGCATCACCGTTAAAATATAAATATTGCTATTAAAATAAGCAGAAAACCTGACCAGAAATAATATCTTCCCAGTATAGCCCCTTCATAGATACTGATTCTTATAGAACCGCTCTGTGAAAGAGTGCTGTCAAGTCCCTCTGCTGTCACTCTTAAATAATAATCCCCCTCTTCTGAAAGGAGAAAAAAGGATTTTGTAGATGCGCTGGTTTCTGACCAGGGATAACTCTGTCCTTCTTCAATTTCCACCCCGTTTTCTCCCCAGAATTCATCTTCTTTTCCCCATAATGGTACATCCGAGTCCGGATCCTGCTCATCTATAAGTTCCATCGTTACATCATAAAAAATATTATTGGGAGCAATACTGCCTTCAGCTCTTACAACATGAATGGTACCTTCTTTTGTCAATTTAAAAGGTCCCAATACCTTTCCCTCTTTACACTCTATGGGCATCACGCTGGTATTGAAGGCCAGTTTCCCTGTACTCATACAATAAAATGAAAAGAAGATTAATAAAACTCCACAGGCTAACAGCACTAAAGGAACATTTCTCTTACCGTGAGCAGTCTGTTTTTTTAAAAGCATTTCTGCATCGTAATGATAAAAGGTATTATCATCTCTTATGTCTATTGATTTTGGTATTTCTTCGTCTGCGTCTTCATATTGAACTTTACTTTGATATGCTTCTACAGGAATTAAATTGATATTTAAATTGAAGGCTTTATATACGTCTTCTACGACAAGTTCTTCACTTTTGAAGAATTTTATTTCTTCCTCATTCCATTCCACGCCGTATCCGCCTGACAGATCGATAAAATTTACTTCTTCCCCTGTCTCAGGCTTATAATTCAATTCTCCTTCATAGTGCTCTATTCTGGCTTTCCCTTTTTCCAGTATATCTCTGGGCTGTTCGTCGAGCATTACAGGGCTTTGAGCAATATTCGGATCGAATGGTGTTTTAGGTGTGAAGGCGCTTGAAAGTTGAAATTTCCACTCATCTTCCGACAGCCACAGCTGACGGCCATATTGAGAAATTAAAAGCCATTCATCCCAGAAGTAACTTCTTTTATCTTCTCTGTCATAAACAGAATATTTTATCCTGCCTATTATTTTATAGGTTTCACCTTTAAAGGTTCCTTCAAGATTAATTTTCAGATGGCTTTTTGCCTTTAAAAATGTTGCTGGTATTGAAGGTGAACAGGGCTGTGCAAAAGATTGAAGTGAATCTACTGAAGAGTCTGCTACAGGACTGCCACAGACACCGCAAAATTTTCCTGTTCCATCATGTCTGGCTCCGCATTTTCCACAGAATTTTCCTGACATTTCCTGCCATCCTCCCTTTTCTTAATCCTGTTATTATTATAATATCTCTCGGATATGGATGAGTTTTTAATTGAGAGTGTCATAAATTTTGTGTAAACATATAATAAATCCTTATTTCATGGTGAGTTTACACAAAACACCTGACAGGATCGCTCAACTCATATAAAAAGGGAATTATTTTTTAAATTTTAATGAACTGAATACCTTTGATATGATTTTACGGGTTTCAATATCCTGTTCTTTTTTAAGAGCCAGGAGCAGTGAATTGGAAGCCCTTTTATCACCTATTTGACCGAGAGATTCTGCCGAATATTTCCTTACATCAGGGTCTGAGTCATTTAACATAGTACTGCATAAGTGTTCAACAGACCTTTCATCTCCCAGATTGCCAAGAGCATAAGCTGCCGTAGCTCTTATTGCTCCGTTCCTGCTGCCCAGAAGGCCAAGTAATCCGCTCAGCGCTTTTCTATCTTTAAACTCCCCGATAGCCCATGCTGCACGCTGCTGAACAAGGGGAGAAGGATCTCTCAAGCATTCTATAAGATTGTCAACTACTACCGGATCATTGATTTCAACCATAGCTCTTATAGTGGCATCTCTTACTATTTCTTCAGGATCTGCAAGTTTTGTTATGATGCTTGAGAGGGCTCTGGCCTTATATTTTTCTGCCATAACCAGCACAGCATCTTTTCTCATATCAGGATCTCTGTCATTCAGGGTTTCTTCTTCCGGAAATATTTCTTCCTCCATATAATCGGAACCGTAATCAGATGTCTGGACTGAGCCCCCGGGATATACTGTTTTTATTATATTTTCTCTCAATAAGTAATCATCTGATTTCGCAATTTTAATAATTTTTTCAATATTTTTACCGGTATCTATCTTTTTTAAAGCCTCTGCGGCATATATCCTCACATCTTTGTTATTGTCTTTAATTATACAGGATATAAGAGCTTCTATGGCATTTTGATTACCTATATTTCCAAGAGCATAGGCGGCATTCTGTCTTATATCCGGCAAGTCGTGTTCAAGCATATTTATAATTTCCGGGAGAGCTTTTCTGGCTTTTAATTCACCTAAAATCCATATAGCCATTTGAAGTGTATGTTCATCGGCATTGTATAATAGAGAAATTAAAGGCTCTACTGCTTCTTCATAACGTGATAGTGCATAACCTGCCGCACGGCAGACATTTTCATCTTCATCTTTAAGAGTTTCTATAAGATAGGGTACAGAGTCAGATAATTTAATATTACCAAGTGCCCTGCAGGCATCAGCCCTTGCCCTGGGATTGTGGCTCTGTAAATCTGATAAATATTTATTAATGTCAGCACTACGGTCTTCTGTTTCACTCTCTGTTTCTTCACCAAAATATTTCATGACGAAGTTTTTTCTTTTTTCATGGTTTTCATCTATTGCCATGTCTATGAAACCCGGTATATTTAAATTTTCTTTCAATTGTAATGTGGATTCTGCGGCATTTTTTCTTACATCTGTATCACCGTCTTCTATTATCACCTGAATAAGGGAAGGAATAGCTTTTTTATCTCCAATATTACCGAGTGCATATGCAGCAGTTGCTCTTGTACCGGGGTCCTTATGGCTTAAAAGTTTTATCAGGCCATCTGTAGCTTTTTTATCACGAAATTCTCCTGTACCCCATACCGCCCATTGTCTTAATATAGGTCGTGGAGTATCCAGCAGTTTTATAATAGCGTCCAGTGTATCACTCTGTTTCAGGTTAACCAGTGCTTTCAGAGAATCTATAGCTATTGCTTCATCATTATCATTAATATATTTTACCAGTATACCGGCAGCATGAATATCTCCTGTCTGGGCAAGAAGATTTATACCATCGAGTCTCATAGACTGGTCTTTACTGTCAAGCATATGAATATATTTGCTATATCCGGCAGGTATCTGTGCAGGAGGAGATACTTTAGCACTGTAGCCGGAGAAATACATTAATATTACATCTTTTCTTGTATCCTCATCATCTTCTTCCGCTATTTCTATAAGAGAAGAAAGCTCTCTCCCGTCTATCTGAGCTATTGATTCTGCCGAACGTATACGAACTTCCTGATCTATATCTTTTATATAAAGATTGATAAGAGGTTCTATTGCTTCTTTTTTGCCGAGATTGCCAAGGGCATAAGCAGAACTTGCTCTTACACCTCCGTCGTGATCGTGGAGTGATTTTATGAGAGGATTTAAGGCACTTATGTCACTTATTTCTCCCAGAGCCATAGCAGCATACTGTTTGACTATAGGGTCGGCAGAAGACAGATGTTTTACGAGGACCGGTACACTGGAGGCATCTTTTATTTTTCCCATAGCTTTTATTATAGCTCTTGTTGTACTCTGTTCATTATACTCCAGCAATTCCATAAAAAAAGATATTGCTCTTCTATCTTTCATTTCTCCCAGTTCTTCAATAGCATTTATTCTTTCTGACATATTATTGCTATCGAGTTGTTTTATGAGAGACATAAATCTATTTTCCTTGATTTGAATCCCCGACTTTTCAACTGCAGGTTTCCCGATTTGAAGAGCAGGTTTTATAGTACCGGGTTTCCCGACCTGAAGAACAGGTTTTACATTACCTGATTTTTCGGACTGAAGAGCAGGTTTAGCCGGAACAGGTTTTTCTACTGACGGCGGAGGTATGACTTCCGGTGATATTTTATTTACAGTAATGGCCGTCTTCTGTGGAACTGATTGGGGAGAAGGAATTTCTTCTTCTATAAATTCCACTATATCTTCTTTTTCCGATACATGTATGATTTCTTTCTCTTCTTCCTTTACAGTTTCTTCGTCTTCCAGATTTATGCTTTTAAGATATTCAAGTCTTTTAACTCCATCAGGATAAACCTCAAGTATTGCTTCCTGCATTTCTTTTGCCGAAGAAAACCTGTCTTTCGCTTCTATTTCAACGGCTTTCATTACTATTGCTTCTATTTCTTCGGATATATCAGGATTTAAATCCCTTACATAACTGAATTGAAACGGTACAGCAGGAAATTCTCCTGTTAAAAGATGATGCATTGTAGCTCCGAGTGCATAAAGGTCACTTCTGACTTCCGGGTTTCCCATATACTGTTCGGGAGGAGAATATCCTTCTGTTCCTATGGCTGTTTTCCCTCTTTCACTTCCCGGTTGAACAGTTCTGGCAAGACCGAAATCAATAAGCATGGCTCTGCCGTCTTCATATTGAAGCATTATATTTGAAGGTTTTAAATCTCTGTAAAGTATAGGAGGATTTTGATTGTGAAGATAATCCAGTACACCTGATACCTGTATCGCAATATCTACGACATCTGCTTCAGGAAGTCCCGGATCTCCTTCTGCGTCCAGAATTGATTCCAGATCCTCTCCCTGAACATAGTCCATGACAATATAATATCTGTCGTAATCATGGAAATAGTCACTTACTCTGGGCATATTCGGGTGTTTTAATCTTGCAAGTATTTCTGCTTCTTCTTTAAAACGCTGTACTACATATTGTTCTTCCTGAGGTGAAAATTGTTTGAATAATTCTTTTACAGCCTTGACTATGTTTTTCTTTATATCTTTTGCAAGATATACTGCCCCCATTCCGCCTGCTTTAATGAGCTTTGTAATGCGATATCTGTAATGGATCAATGTTCCTGATGCCAGAGCTCCATCACTGGCAAATCTGGTTAAAGCTGTATCACATATATGACATTTTTTTGAATCATCAGGGTTAGATGTTCCACATGTTGGACAATATGTTGCCATAAAGCTCTCCTTATGATTCTTTAGTTAATTAATTAAATATACTTCAATTTGATTGCCGAAAATCCTTCTAAATAAATAAGAAAGAATTTACAAAAGTTATATATATATAAGCAGAATTATGCTATAGTATCAGTGAAATATATGACAATTTCTTTATTTATATGATTACGATTATTACATGCTTAAGCTCAGGTCAGTAGAATATTATGTGCAATATAGTAAATTTACGTTTTAAAATAACAGATAGAGTAGATATTCCCGGCTCTATAGCAAAGACTCTTAATATACCGGTATCGGATATATCAAGTTATAAAATCCTCAGAAAATCTGTGGATGCCCGAAAGAAAAATATGATTTATTTTGATTTTTCCGTTAAAGTATATTTAAAGAGCGGTACACAGGAAGTGGTGAAGTTAAATATAGAGAGCCAGGATATAATAAGGAAAAGAAAACATACATTGAATCCTGTAATAGCAGGTAGCGGTCCTGCCGGATTATTTTCTGCTCTGGCCATGATAAAAAAAGGATACAAACCTTTAATTATAGAGAGAGGGAAGAAGATAGCTCACAGAATAAAAGATGTAGAAAAACTCTGGACAGATGGTATATTAAATCCCGATTCCAATGTACAGTTCGGAGAAGGAGGAGCAGGAACTTTTTCAGACGGAAAACTTACATGCAGAAAAAAAAATGGATTCATAAAAGAAATATTAAACATGTTTGTCTCCTTCGGTGCTCCCGGAGAAATTTTATATGAAAGTAAACCTCATGTGGGAACTGATCTTATCAGAAAAGTTGTCACAAATATGAGAAAATCACTGGAGGAAAAAGGTGCTAAATTTCTTTTTTCTACAAAACTGGAAGGTATCACGGTAAAGGAAGGCAGTCTTGCAGGAGTGAAAATCTCCGGAACTACCTGTGAAACGGATGCTCTGGTTCTTGCTACCGGACATAGTGCCAGGGATATTTTTGAATTACTGGAAAAAGCAGGTCTTTCCATGGAACCGAAAGATTTTGCTGTCGGATTAAGGATTGAACATGAACAGGAACTGATAAACAGGAACCAGTACGGGCCATTTTTCTCCAGCCCCCTGCTTTCGCCTTCAGATTATATTTTAAAATATAATGATATAAAATCGGGAAGAAGTGTTTATTCCTTCTGTATGTGTCCCGGAGGTGAGATAATCTGTGCCGCTTCTGAGCCGGAGGGACTTGTGGTAAACGGCATGAGTAATTATCTCAGAAACAGCGGGAAGGCAAACTCTGCCATTGTTGCCACGGTGAGAGTAAGAGATTTTTATTCTTCTTCCGTTCTTGATGGTATCAGGTTTCAGAAAAAATATGAAAAGGCGGCTTTTCTGGCAGGAGGGGGCAGTTATGTTGCGCCGGCCCAGACCACTCTGTCTTTTCTCGGCCTCAGGGGAAATTATGATTGCACCTCAAGTTATTTACGTGGTGTAAAGTTTGTGCAATTGAAAGAATATATTCCTGAATTTTTATATATTCCTCTCAGAAGAGGTCTGGAAGATTTCTGTAAAAAAATAAAAGGTTTTGAGAAATCAATATTGGTAGGTATAGAAACAAGAACATCGTCGCCGGTAAGGATTTTGAGAAATGATAACAGAACTGCTCTGAATGTGTACGGACTTTATCCTGCAGGAGAAGGGGCAGGTTATGCAGGAGGAATAATAAGTGCTTCCCTGGACGGAATGAAAACAGGAGAGGTTTTCTAGAGGCATTTTTATATGAGAATAATAGAATTTCATGCTTTACTTTATGGTAATTCTCATATCTGGTTTTGACCGATTCTCATTGCCTGTTAGAGGAAAATAAGGACTGTAAGAAAAATAATTCTGGCGAATTATTAGAAAGATTAGTATCCTCGCGTAACGCGTAACGCGTTACGCGTCACGATTGTAAAGATGGTGTAGTTATTTCCTGACAACTCCTGAGTACTTCTCCGGATAAAATAAACACAGGAAACATTAAAAAACTCAGTTAATACTGTAGCTTTCCAGTATTCTTGTTATTTCGCTCTTTTCATCTATTTCAGGTTTATCTATTGATTTTACCCTTATAAAAAGTCTTGTTTCTACTATACCTATATTGGGAGCATACCAGTAAGATGTAATACCTTCCACATCGGATAATCCGGCACCTGTTACATTTAATCTTTCTTTGGCGGTAAAATCGGCTCTTACACAGTGTATGAACGTTCCTGCAGGACTGTTGACTACATCCGATACAGTGGAAATTTTATTTATACCTTTTATTTTTACATAAAAATCACTTCCGTCAAAAGGAATATCAGTACTCCAGGAAGAATTGATTTCTATCGGGAAGATAAGCAGTTTCCCGTCAAAAGAGTGTTCTTCGTTTTTATTTTCATCCTTAAAGCCGTACCATAAAAAAGAAGAATTATTATTATTAAGATAATATTCCATCCTGTTAATAACAGATGAATCCTTCTGACTTTCTCTTTTTACCGATATATAATTTTGAGTATTCCCGGGATTTCCATTGTTTTCCATAACAGTCCATTTTTCCAGATATGATGAGTCACATATTATACGTTTATAATGATAGGAAAATTTATTTTCTCTGTATCTGTAAGTCCAGTTTCTTCCTACCTGAACCGGGAAGAGGCAATTTAACGTGAGTTCATCGGGATTTGCTTTAGACCCCGGATTTAAAGCAGGAATTACTGTATCACCTGAATTCATACAGGAAATTGATATTACCAGAATTACTGCAGAAAAAATATAAAAAATAATTCTTTTATTCATAGTATAAATATTATACACGCAAAGATTGATAAAAGCAAGATATTCATCACCTGTGTCGAATATAATTGAATGTTGAAGATTGAAGAAAATCATTGTATAATTGAGTAGAAAATTATATTTGTTTTATGTTTGCATCAGTCGTAACTGGTAACTATAAATTAAAAGGTGATAATAGATGTCTCTAAATGATATACCGGAAGCTTTTAAAGAAGAAGTTCGTAATTTTATAGATGAACTTGAGCTCTGGATACCTTTAATAAGATTATTACTTATGACTGACAGTAAATTTGAAGAGTTCTGGATGTCTTTTTCTACATTACATAAAGAGAAGAAGATCTACACTCAGGAAGTTGTGGATAGAATGAAGAAGATAATAGTAAAATTAAGAACAGAGAAGGATGAAAGATATAACCTGAGTGACAGGGAACTTCGTGAATTACTCAGTTTTTCTGCGTCACAGAAGTTTATCGATTAGAATTACTGAGGTGAGCATGAATAATACATATATGCTCTCGTGACGCGTGACGCGTGACGTGAGGAAAACGTTTATTAAATGATTATGCTCTGGTCAGTAATGTATAGGATGTTTTATTACGATTAAACTATTATTTTGAATAATTTAAAGGAGCCGGGTATGGTGAAACATGGTGAAGATAAAAGGTCAGAGTTCTATAAAAGGGCTATTGTAAAACCTTTTACTCTTCCTGAAGAAGAGAGATTTCAAATTTTTCAGACTCTCTGTCCTCTGGCTCAGAAACTTAAAGTCACAGGGAAAGAGATAAAGAAATACCGCGCCAGGGCAGATTTGTTTGATATAGATCCTCTGGAAGATGATATTTTTGCTGACAATATAGTAGATTTTGACAGTCCTTCTCCGTGGATTGATAAAGATTTTGCTTTCCAGCTTGCCTATGAAATGGATGATCTTAAATCTTTAAAATGGTACGAACGTACTGTTGACAGGTGTGACAGAGTTGGAGAAAGACAGATACTCCTCAGGGCAAGAGGAGAAATCCTGGAAATGGAAAACAGTGAAGATAAGCCGAAGAATAAAGGTGCTCTGTTTTTAAAACTGGTAAGAACTTACGGGGAAGAAAGAGGGATAAGTCTCGGAGATTATAAAAGTGCTCTTAATGACGATTCTGTATTCGAAAAAAGAGAAATTCTTAAAAGAAAAAGGGAAGAGATGAATAAATTTGTTGAAGAAATAAAATCTACTATGACTGTTGAAGAGTTATGCCATTATTATGATAAAACGCTCAGGCTCATAAACAAAGAATGCGGGACTTTTTTTATCGATAACGGTATAGATATACCACCTTATATAATAAATTCTTATATGAACAGGATTATAGGCGAAGATTACGGCCGTCATATGCCGGAAGATAAATTTATGGCCATTTAAAGGAGAGTAATATGGAATTCAATGAACTACTTGCAATAGATATAGGAGCAGGAACCCAGGATATACTTGTTTACGAGAAAGATAAATATATAGAAAACTGTGTGAAGATGATACTTCCTTCCTACTGCTCTATTATATCTGCCAGAGTAAAAGA
This sequence comes from Vulcanimicrobiota bacterium, assembly GCA_040217695.1. Classification (GTDB taxonomy): domain Bacteria; phylum Vulcanimicrobiota; class SpSt-956; order SpSt-956; family JAKJGF01; genus CALARM01. Next base: position 42,575 of record JBEHWO010000013.1, read on the forward strand.
GGCCACGAAGGAAGGGAAAAATATATTTCTCCACGGTGGTATTATGGGAGGTCATCCACTGTCATCTTCAGTAAAGAAACATATAAAAGCAGGGTACAGAGTTTATTCTACTGATATGGCAGCAAAAACCTTCCGCGATAACCCGGAAGAAATAAAAAACTGGGGTATAGAGATTGTACCTTCCAATCCCGGAAACTGCATAGAACTGGAATTAACCGATCTTAATCTGGATCTTTTAGCCCTTTCTCTTTCTCATTACGGAATAACATTACCATCTCTTGTGGCCATAGCAGTCCAGGATCATGGAGAATGTATAAACGGGAGTAACAGGAAATTCCGTTTTTCCCACTGGAAAAAGTTCCTTGATAAAGGAGGGAACCTGGCAGAACTTATTTATAGAGAACCTCCCCATTATTTTACCCGTATGATTTCTATAAAAAATTCATTGAAATATGAAACACTATTTATGGATACAGGGCCGGCCGGTATAATGGGAGCCTTCTGTGATAAAAAAGTAGAGGAATACAGAGATAAAGGTCTTGTAATCGTAAATATAGGAAATCAGCATATTATATGTTCAATAGTAAAAGGAGACAGAATTTTTGCAATACTGGAGCATCATTCAAGAGAAATGAATGAAGAGAACATTCTTGATGTCATAAAAAGATTTAAAGAGAGAAATATAACCGACGAAGAAGTATTTGAGGGAAGAGGACATGGAGTTTGTTTTTCAGCAGATTTAACTGAAGATACTTCTTCCTGGCCTGTTGTAATTACAGGGCCTAAAAGACAGCTTGCTTCCGGAGGAGATTATTATTTTGCCGTTCCTAACGGTGACATGATGCTTACAGGATGTTTCGGTCTGCTGGAAGGAGCGAGAAAAATCTGAAAATGTAAGATCTTTTGTGTAAATTTAAAGTATAGGAATTTTCATTTTTAATGGCGTAAAATAAGGATTTAGATGAAAATTAAGTAGAGGCAATTTATCTAAATAATTTAACTCGTAGCTAAGAGCGTGTCGGAAAATAATTTTAAAATAAAGAGGATAAATTGAATAATTAGTAAATAATTCTTAAATAAGATAAAGTTAGGAAGAAAAATGAGGGATTTTAAAATGGGAAGAAAGAATTATTCAAGTGATTTAACAG
>JBEHWO010000014.1:0-41579 GCA_040217695.1 Vulcanimicrobiota bacterium
GGATCTGGAAAAGAAATGGCAACATAAGCAAAAGGACTGGAACGGTGTAATGAGCAATTTAATTATATATTTTGAAGAGAGGATCACCAGATTCCTGTGAATAGCCTAAAAGGGAGTTTACACAAAAAATGTTACGATCCCCAATATATTAATCGTGATCTCATTCAATAATCCTTAGCGTACATTTTTACACGATTCTGCCTGGTACCCTTAACAGGCAGTTTATCACTGCCTGCTTCATTTATCAATTAAACTGAGCTACATTTGCCATATGCAAAAATGAAATATTTTTCAAATTCAGTAAAATCATATTTCTACAAATTGATTGTATACACGTTTCATTATGAAAGGCAGTAATACTACGGAATCAGTTTTTTCTTTATAAACTTTGAGTATTACCTGTTTCTCGAATTTTTTCAACTCTTCTTTTCTTTCCTCAAGTTTTATGGCACATCGGCTTTTTTTATCTTTAACAAGATTGTTGACGGCATCGGCTGAAGTGTTGAGTTCAATAGACACAGAAATCATGCCGTCCATATCTTCCTGAGTGTCTCCTGAACCATCATTTATTATCAGCAGGGGTATATTTAACTCTCTGGCTACAGCCCTTAATTTTATTACAGTTTCCACCATATTATCAGGGAAAATCAAAAAAGGGTCTTCCACTATCATTACTATATGAGGAGTATTGAATTTATAACTGAGCTGTTTTACTGCATTTTCTATAAGCTCTATATCAATCTTACTCCTTACATTCAGCACTTTTATCCATTGTGCATAGGATTGATATATACTTATCGCACCATGAAGCTGTTCCATAAAATCATCTGCTTTGGGTTCACTCTTCCATTTCTTGGATTCCAGTAAAGCTTCATTCAGTTCACCTGTTCTTGAAAGAGATTTTAATATAAGCTCTTCCCTGTCAAAACGTCTGCTTATATAAAAAATTACTACAGGAAGCTGTCTTGTCGAATTATAAGAAGCAATCTGATCTGCAATCTGCAGGGAAAGTATTGTTCTTTCCACAGAGTTTCCGCCTTTTATCTCAGTCAATTTACTGTTCTGCAATCCTCCGTCCAGCAAAAGATCCAGTGATTTAAATCCCGTAGGTACAGGAGAAAAGGTATCTGAAGTGAGCCAGATAAGCATATTATCCAGAACACTGTCATTCATTTCCTGATTTTCTGCCTCTCCATGATGAACAGGCTCTTCTCCGGGCATTATTTCCTCTTTTTTCTCAGGAGGAATCTCTGATTTTTCCGGAACTTTTTTAATTTCTCCTGTAGGTTTGTCAGAAAAATAACTTATAATATCAGGCAACATCATGGGATCATTTGTTTTTATTAATTCCAGTGCCATGTCAATAGGGATAACTTTTTTGCTGTCATCCAGGAAGAGTGTATGACCATGTTTTAATCCTTTTCCCATAATATCGGAATCTCCGAAAAAAGGAAGCCACGCAAATTCTCCGCACACACCTTCGTCTGCCCTGATCTTGTCTTCTGTAGGATATATATCTACATATTCTTCAAGTTTCAATTTATGAAGTAACATATGGAAAGCTTCCCTGATAAGAGTAGCGGAAGCAGGACTATCAAAAAATAGCCACAGACGAAAGCCTGTATCTGTACAGGATCGTTCTATATATGACCTTATACCGCATTCTGCAAGAGTGCGTTTAACTAAAAAAGTATCTTCCAGGTTCTGCCTTTCATTTTCTTTTTTCTCAAATTCCATAAGAGCCCAGTAACATGTACCATCTGAAAGGAAATTATAAAACCCTATCCTCTGATGACCTTTCAGATGACGGAGTAAATATCTGGGCATTTCCTGATTTGGATTTAAAATTTTAAAATGCATGGCCCTTCCGCGGGCAACACCGCCAATCCTGTCTGTTCTTCCTTTGAATAATGTCAGTATATCGTTTATGAGTTTATCCATTAATATAACTCCTTTACAAATAACAAAATATAAAAGTTCTCATCTATCACCATGGTGCGGCAAAAATATCTGCTTCCTCATGCTGTGAAAGAGATAGGGAAAGTTCTTTTAAATCAGAAGCAATTTCTAAAACATTCGAATATCTGTCCATAGGTTCAGGTTCAAGGCATTTCATCACTATTTCATCAAATCTTGCAGAAATCCTTTCGTCTATCCCTAATTCCTCTATTCTGTAAGGGTTTTTCTGAGAAGGTACAAGCAATTCCTGTATATCAGCTTTACCTGTGGCTCTTCTCTGATGCATAAGTCCTACTATGCCCGGGTCGTCATGAATAAAAGGAGGCTGTAATGTGAGTAATTCATAGATAATACAACCGAGTGAATATATATCGGCCCTGTGATCTATAGGAGGCAGTTTCCCGTCATAAGGACTGGGATATTGTTCCGGTGCAGAATAATAACTGGTGCCGACAAAACTTTTTGTTCTCTGGTAATTTCTTCTGGAGCTTGAAGACATTGAAGATACCCTGCATATACCGAAATCCGTTAATTTAACAGCCCAGTCATCGGTGATTAATATATTTTCAGGTTTTAAATCCCTGTGGACTATCTGTTTTTCATTGTTATGTACTCTGTCCAAAGCCTGACAGACCTGTGTAATAACAGAAAATATATCACCTATGTTATTTAACGTCCCTTTCTGTATTTTATCTCTCAGGCTTTCTCCGTCAATATATTCCATGGCAAAAACAAATTTATCTTCTTCAAAACCACTGCCAAGTATTTCAACAATATTCGGATGAGGGTAAGGTCTTGCAATAGCTTCAAGGGCACTTACTTCTTTATGGAAAAAGCTTACTATCTGCTGACTACGGCAGAGACTGTCATGCATCTTTTTTATTGCAACCTGTCTGCCTGTGGCTTTTTCCCTTCCTTTATAGACTACTGCCATTCCTCCTTCTCCTATTATATTTTCCTTTGTTTCTTCCAGTTCAAAACGGGACCAGAATTCATTATAAGTACTTTTTATTACCTTCTTTATCGATGCTCCGCCGAGTTTTACAAGATTCCTCTGCCAGACAGATAAATCGGGATCGCATGCTTTTTTTAGTTTTTCTACAAGGTTTTCTACTGATTGTATAAAATCTTTATTTATGCCTTTGCCACCGAGATTTATTATTCTGCCAAAGGCATCTTTTGTCTCCTCTATAAACCCTCTCTGAAGATAAATATTCCCTGCTGTCATAAGGGATTGATGACGTATTTCATTCATTTCACTGTTCATTGTAATGTCATCTTTACCGTAAATACCCCATGAGCTGAGAAGAGAGGTTTTTTTATTTCTATCTCTTTCATCTTCCCAGGAATTTATCATACATAAAATTTCCTTGAATTTACCAAGGGCCTTATCAATCTCACCTTTTCGATACATAATTTTTCCGAGACAGAATTTCGCGTAAATATTATTACATTTTATATCAATTTTCTCCATTATTTTCTGCGAATCATCTATCTCTCCAAGTTCATATTTAAAGAAACCGTATTTGCTTTTAAGAGTAATACTGTCAGCACCTGTTGATATACTGTGTTCAAGCAGAGAAACAGCTTTCTTGAAGAGTTTATTTTTTTCATAGAGTTTTAATAATTTTAATATATAAACTGTCTTATCAGAAAGGTCGCGACTGTTTAAATTACAGATTCTCTCAAGCATTTCAGTTTCCACCATAGAATCATGTTCGGAATTTTCTATGGCTTTCTCATAGATTTTTACACTTCTCTCAGCCATGTGCTCATCTTTATAGAAATCACCCAGTTTTCTATAATAAGTCATATTACCCGGATCAATAGTTATAAGTTTAAGCATTGTGCTGACAAAACTTTTCTTTTTGCCCAGTGATAACTGTATCTGAGCAAGATGATAAAGGCCTGACGTATCTTCCGGATAATATTGAAGAGCTTTTAAGAAATGTTTTTCCGCTTTTTCCAGCAGGTTCTGTTCTCTGTATTTAAGAGCTATCTGTATATGACACTGTTTTAAACTGTAATCAATGGATATTCTTTCACTTTCTGCGAACTGATCCTTTATCTGCGCTATTTCCTCTTCCATTTCCTCCTGAATGCCAAGTACTTCGTTGAATTTCTGTATCCTCTCCAGTTTTTCTGCTTCCTTAAGCTTTTCCTTTAATTTCTTTATTTTTTTATCTTCGAGCGGTAATTTTCCTTTTTTAGCTTTATGAAGCAATATAGCCATAGCTATACCTATACTGCCAATTAACATATAAGAAAACATTATAGTTTCACAGCCTTTCTTTGAAACAAACAACAAATATAATTCAAGGAAAGATTATTTTTTCCCTGCCATAACAGTTTCACTGTGCCGGTCTTACAGAATATAAGGGCAAAACATGGAATATACCTGTGTGAAGATTTTATAATTTATAAGAAAAAAATACCTGAAGTGAAAAACTTTAAGCTGTAAAAATTCTCCGGTATGAAAAATTTCTATTACATATTTTATAGATGTAACCATAGATTTTTACTGATCTGACCATAAGCATGCAATAAAATCATTCCTTCCGCCACCCGTTACGCGAGCTTATATGCTCACCTCAGTAATAAAATCTTATAGAATATACATTGAAAATTACCGTGCACTTCTGTCGAAAAACACTCACCATATTAGCCGCATCAAATCACTCGCTCCATGGCAGTAGGATTGCTTCTGTAGGGCAGATTTTTGCACACTCTTCTTTCTTCTGACATGCATCAGGCCTGACAACCTTTGCTTTTTCATCCTCTCCTATGGCTATTACATCATTCGGGCAGATGGCGACACAGGCTTTACAACCTATGCATAATTCACCATCAATCTCAGGAAATTCATTCATAATATATTCACCGGCCTTTTCATATTATTTTGGTTTAAATTCTTCTTCTGTTATTAACCATTCTCCATTTTCTCTGGTAAATTTTAATATTTTATAACCATTGCTGACAAATGCACCGTTAAAATACTGTTCAAACTTGACTTCCACTTCAGTATCACTTACAGGAGTAACAGTTATATCACCTACTATATCTACCTGTGGTTTCCCGTCAAATACTTTATCAGATACTTTCATATCCATCCATTCTGTCAGACTTCTGGTTTTAGAATTACTGAATTTATCAGAATAAAAGGTTTTAAAATTATCTACATTTCCTTCCTTCCATGATGCAACCCATGAGTTTACCTTTTCTTTTACTGCTTCATCAGTATTTTCCGCCTGTGCCGTAGGAGTTATTGAAGGTTTTGCCGCCGTCGGAGTGGCAGATAATACAGTAGGACTTACTACTGCAGTGCCTTCTGCCGGGGTGCTTGCTTCTGCCACAGGAGCAGGTGTAGGTGCTATAAGCTGTGCTACCTGACGGAAAGGCGTTTCTCCTTCTTTAACATATACATTGGCAATGTTCCATTTATCGTCTGTTTCATTTTTCCATGCTTCTATTTTCAGCGTTTCTTCTATAAAATCACAATCAAGAAATATTTCTTTTTTATCTGTTCCAACTTCTCTGGCTTCTACGGTAAAACTTCCCTGATCCTGATGAGCATTCTTTTTTAAATCATCCATTTTACTCTTCCCTATACCGATTATTACCAGTAAAATTACTATTACAGTACTCAAAACAGTTATTATGATTTTGGGATGATAGAAACTGAAATAAAAGCCTTCATCTTCCTGTTCCTGTTTACTCTCTTCCTCTGTTACTTCTTCTTTCACAGGTATTTTATTTTCTTTATCCTTCTTTCTTTCCCGGTTTTGCTCTACCATATCAACCAGTTTTTTCATTTTCGGTATATCGTCATTGTTATCACAGTAAATTACATAACCCTTACTCGGATATGCTTTTTCACCGTCTTTATCGGTACCGAAAATAGCAAAATCTTTTGCTACCGATTCTACTATAAGAAGCACATACCAGTCTGCATTAAAAAAACTCACATGAGTGTCCTGATCGTCAGGAGAAAGTTCTACTCCCCATCCGGGATGTGAGTGATACCACCCGACAATCCTGTCTTCAGGAAATTTTTCTTTTACCTCTTCAGTTAATTTATCGAATTCTTCTTCAGAAAAGGTAAACTTTTTCTGTAAACCCATTCTTGATACAGGCAGTATGGTTTTTATATCAAGATAGAGAAAATCATCATCTATTCTTTTATCGGAATAAATATTTCCGATAAGGAGACCACCCATTTCGTTTATAGTATCTTTCAGGCCATGTTTCATAGCTTTTGCTATTGTCAGGTAATTTATGAAGATTTTATATTTTTCTTCTATAGCAGATCCTATAATTATACACCTGTTTTTAGGTGGAGTCGGTTTCTCATTGGTTGTAAGATTATCTTCCATTTAGCTACCTCCGCTAAGTACCCCGAGAGTCAGTGCGCCTTTGTATATTCTGTGAGAAGTGATCAGGTTCAATGAATTCACTGTTTATATGTTCAGGACACTTTCTCATATTGATTGGTACCAAGATATTATATTTGAACGATTCCTTTTCCAGTGAAATAACAATATCATATTTCATAACTTATTAGAAATGCTTCGTAACGCGTGGCGCGAGGATTATCTATAATTTGTTATGAAATAAATTATTTAGATAAACTGCCTCTACTTAATTTTTATCTAAAGCTTTATTTTACGCCATTTAAAATGAAAATTCCTATATCTTTAAATTATAAAGATTTTTGAAATTTATGTTGAAATTATAAAGTATTTTCTCTGATAGGTCAATCAATTTTATGAACTCATCGATTGTATTTTTTATTGCCGGATTATTATGTATTTTTAAATCTACGATGGACCGTTTTATATGAGCATCATGACGGGGGAGGAAATTTTTCTTCTTGACCGGGTGGCAATGTCGGTTACCAGAACTTCCACCATGCTTTTTTCTCGTCTTTTTCCTGCTGCCATGACTCAAGAAGTTGTCCTTTTTCTTCTTCCATTCTGGCCAGGAACATGGCTTTCTGTTCTTCCAGAGCTTCTTCTTTTTCCTTTAATAGTCTGGCATACTGGGTCTGTATGACCTCTTCTTTTTCTCTTAACCTTTCCTGCAATTCTGTTTTATCTCTGGAAAGGATCTTCAAATTACTGGCATTATCCATTAAAACTTTTTCTATTGACGGACCGGGTGAGGCTTTTAATTTATCATGTAATGTCTGATTTTCTTCCTGCAAGCCAATATTTTCCTTTTCCAGATTTTTTATTGTTTCTGACATGACAGTCAGAGATTTTAAATCCTCCTGAAGTATGGAATTTTCTTCTTTTATTTTCACATTTTCTTCCCTGAGAATATCCAGGTTTTTCATGGATTCCGCCAGAACCGGTAAAGACTTTAATTCTTTCTGAAATATTTGATTTTCTTCCTGCAGTTTCCGGTTTTCTTCAAGCAATGTTTCCAGTTTTTCTTTTAAAAACTGATTTTCCTGTTCCACTCTTCCGAGTCTGTATAAAGATTGCTGTTCAACAGGTTTTACAAGCTCTGCCTGTTTGGTGGAAAAAAATTCCTCCATTACTTCTCTGACTTTTTCGGCCGTAAGATGTTCCTCATCTCTTACAACATGCTCCGCTTTATCGGTATGTGTTGAAGATTCCATCACTTTATCCTCTTCACTTTCAGGACAGATAATATTAAAAACCCTTTCTATATCTTTTTTCTTAAGTGTCAGATATTCTTTACCGTTAATTATATTTTTTTCACATGGAATAGTTCCTCTTTCAATATACTTATAAACAGTGCTCTGGCTCTTGCCGGTAAGAAGAGAAGCTTCAAGTATTGTTATATTACTGCTTTTATTCATAAAATCTTACTCCATAAAAATCTTATATTTCAGTTATATTATATCAGGACTTACGCAAAAAATACAGAAAAATCTGTCATTGCGAGCGAAGCGAAGCAATCCCATTATTACAACAGAAACTGTTGGGATTGCTTCGTCGCTCCGCTCCTCGCAATGACAAAATGCGTAACTCCTGTTATATTTATTTTCATAACGTTCTACGGGAATAATAATTTTTCCTGCATTCTATGTTATCTTTATATTATCAAAGCAGATTTCGAAATATCCTGTTATCACTAAAAATCCAAAAAATCCCTGTGCAAGATATAGACTCATATGATATAATATTTGTTTAGTTATATTCTCCCATTATTTTTGGTGAGATAATAATCTATATTATGTTATAATTATAGTGCAGTTCATAACCTATCATGTATCTATGAATTGTTATGAAATTAACTATATGTTCATTAATTTTAGGAGGAAATTTTATGAGAGCTATAAGCCGATACAGTGCCAGAATGACACCGGGCACTATGTTAATTCTTACGTCATCATACCTTAAAGGGGATCTTCTGGAAGGGCCGGAGATTCAGGAATTTGAGAAAGATTTCGCCATGTATCAGGAAATTCCTTATGCCATATCAGCATCCTACGGTCGTATGGCTTTTTATTATATTTTAAAAGCCATGGAAATACCGGAAGGAAGTGAGATTATATTCCCTGCTCTTACCTTCTGGGTAGTGCCTGCCATGGCAAAAGCTGCAGGTTTAAAACCCGTATTTATAGATATAAAACCTGATACATATAATATGGACCCGGCAAAGATTGAAGCTGCCATAACGGAAAAAACCAGAATCGTAGTACCGACTCATGTTTACGGCCACCCCTGTGAGATGGATGAAATCATGGAAATAGCAGACCGCCATGACCTGATTGTAATAGAAGATTGTGCCCATGCCATGGGTTCAACCTATAAAGGCAGAAAGGTCGGAACTTTCGGTAAAGCTGCTTTTACAAGTTTTCAGTCTTTAAAAAGTATAAATTGTTTCGGCGGATCTATGGCAATGACATCAGACCCGAATATTGCTTCAAAGGTAAGAGAACAGTCTTATGCACAGCCATTCCCTCAGAAATTCCCACTCTTTAAAAAAATCTTTATGGATTATATAGAAACAAAACTTCTCGGACCAAAGGCCTTTTTCTTTTCAGGTTTTCCAATACTTTATCTTCACTCACTTACAGGTGATTATAACAGGGTTACCATAAAAACATGGGAGAAGATTCGCCCCCTCTACCCTACTCCGAAAGGATACTGTAAAAAATTCACAAATATTCAGGCAAAATTCGGCATAAGAGGCCTTGAAATGCTCGATCATTATAATGATCTTGTAAGATCAAATGCCAATGAGTATGATAATGCTTTAAAAGATATTCCCTCCATTATGCTTCCCAGGATAATTCCCGGAGCAGTATCGAATTATTATCAGTACTGTATAAGGGTATCTGACGCCTATACCCTGAGCCAGAGAGCCATAAGAAGAGGCATAGATCTCTGTAATCTCCATATAGATGTATGTCCCACTCTTGAACTATTCTCGGAAGAATATACTCACTGTCCCAATGCCGAATCTATGAAGAATACCCTGCAGTTACCTGCCTACTCGGATCTTAAAGAAAGAGATCTCAGATGGATTATAAGAGAAGTAAAACAACTTTCCAGAGACCTGCCGCCTATTGATAAAAGCAGATATAGTACAGAATAAGGAGGAGCCGGCTATGAGAAAATATATATCAATATTATTTGTCCTTATTACCATAATTTTCCCGTCTCTGGCACTTTCTGCCGGAGACTCTCAGAGGGAAGAAGCAAGAATTCATGCCCAGAAAGCAGGAGAGTATATAAAAGAAAACAACTGGTCTTCTGCCCTGGAAGAAGCAAAGAAATCCGTAAAAGCAGACAGTAAATATCCCGAAGGACATCTGCTTCTCGGCATTGTTTATGTAAAACTGGGTGAACTGGATAATGCGGAAAAACAACTGAAAAGCTCAATGGAGCTGAATCCTGATATAGCAGAAGCCTATACTTATATGGGTAAAGTCTACTATTACAGAGACAAACTGGATAAAGCTCTGGAATATTATAAAAAAGCGGTAGCAAAAGGTAAACAGGAAGTGCTTGCCTATCAGGATATGGGGCATATTTATTACCAGAAGTCAAGAGAGGTATTAAACTCGTCAGGGAATAAAGCAGAAGCAAACGAGAAAATGGCTCTTGCCGTGGATTGCTACAAAAAAGCACTGCAGATAGAACCGAAAAATTCCGAGTTACACAATTTTCTCGGTGCCGCATATTATTATACAGGTAAAACGGGGAATGCTCTCGGAGAATATGAAAAAGCCATAGAACTTGATAAGAAAAACGCTTCCGCCTACAGTAATATAGGCGAATATTATTTCAGAGAGAAAAAAGATTTCACTAAAGCCAGAGAATCCTATAAAACTGCCATAGATTTATATACAAAGGAACTGTCAGGTAAATCAGGGTTTAACCCGAAAGAAATAAAAGCGAAACAGTTAGAACTTGCTCTCTGTCATTACGGCCTCGGCTACATATATAATGTTCAGGGACAGGCTTCTCCTGCAATAGAACAGTTCAATAAAGTATTAAAACTTGATCCCCATAATGCAGAAGCCTGTATTGGGCTTGCATCTTCCTTCGAGCTTGCAGGTGATAAACAGAAATCCATAGAGTATTTCAAAAAAGCTCTCAAACTTGCAAGGGAACAGAATAATACTGCTCTGAAAAATGCTCTGGAAGCAAAATTGAAAAAAATGGGCGTACAATTTTAGGCGTAAAATAAAGCTTCAGATAAAAATTATGTTATTCAATAGAGATAAACACTACTGGTATAACAGAGGAGAAAATCTAATTGCTTCTCTTAACCCATGTAATATGCCCTTTAATGAAATATACATGGAAGCAATAAGATGTTATATGAAAGCCATATCACTCGATCCTTTTTTCGTTAATGCCTGGAATGCCAGAGGGTATGTTTTATATATTCTCGGCATGTATAAAAAAGCAATTACATGTTTTAATAAAGCCGTAGAAACTTCTCCTGAAAATTTAGATGGCTGGTCCAATAAAGGACTTACCCTGTATAAAATGGGAAAGTATAAAGAAGCAATTAAATGTTATGATAAGGTTCTGACAGTCGAACCCGATTTCCCCAATGCCAGACATAACAGAGAAACAATTTCGGAAATGTTAAATAAAAAATGATTTTTCATAATCCTGTTTTTATAGATATCTCAAACTATGTAACCTATATAATTTACTGTTTCTTTCTTTATTTTCTCGGGCTCTGGGTATTTCAGGATGCAGACAGAAGGGGGCTTAACGGATATTACTGGTGCCTTGTATGTGTATTTTTCCCCCTGGGCGGTATACCTGTTTATCTTTTTTTGAGGCCGAAATCCATTATTAAAATATGCCCTGACTGTGATACGGAAGAACATGACAGCCTTTTATGCTATTACTGTCCTCACAATACTTCACAGATACGTCCTCCCTTTAAAACCTATATATTTTATCTGATGAAAGGCCTCATTTACAGTGCCTTTATGACGGTTAAATACTTCTCTTTTCTTTTCATAAATGATTTTTATGAAAGATTTTTTATTTTACGAAGTAAAGAATTGAGAAAAATGAGTTCACTGGTTAAAAAATATTATTTCCTGAAAAGCCCTGTCCGTATGGCCAGGCGTACCGAACAGGAGATGGATTTACCCTGTTATTGCCTGACCTATGGAGAAACACCTTATTCTACGGCTATTTCTATTTTTAATATGATACATGTAAAGGATGATGATGTTTTTTTCGATCTTGGCTCGGGAACCGGTAATATCACATTATTTGTAAATATTTACTTTCGTATAAAAAGCACAGGTATCGATCTCGTACCTTATTTTATAGAAAAAGGTAACATTATAGCAGAGGAAATGCATCTTGAACATGTCAGGTTTATAAAAGGAAATTTTTTAGAAGAAGATCTGTCAGAAGGTACTATATTCTATATAAATTGCCTTACCTTCAACCTGGAAATGAGAAAAACGCTTGCCGAAAAAATGAATTTAATAAAAGAAGGCTCCAGAATTATATCTATAGGTTATCCTTTCCCTGGATTTAAGGTAATGGAAAAGAGAACCTGTTTTTTCTCCTGGGGCTGGGAAGAAGTTTATATTCAGGTGAAGTGAGCAAATTTTATTTCTGATAATAATGTTTCTACAAAGTTTTCAGTAATACGCTGCTGCTCCATTTAACAAGGGTTTCAAAGTAATATTCAGGGCGTTTCTTCCTGTCTTCTTTCAATCTGTTCCAGTTCATATTTATTTCCATTACACATCTGTCCTGTTCATTCCGGATTATAGACAGTACCTCTTTTTTAGTCAAAATGAATCTATGAAACTCTAAAAACAGACAGGCCTGAAGGATAAAAAATACATTCTTATAGGCAAAGCTCAGGTTTTCAGCAGATAAATTTTCAGAATAAATCAGACTGTGCCTTGTTTCATGAAGTATGGCAGACGAAGAATTTCTGATATAATCGTTAATTTCTCTGTCATTCGGACCTTCTATTAAATCAAAAATATTTCCATGAAACACTTTGCAGCCATTTACAAAGTGAAACAGTTCATGTCTCGGCCAGGCTTTAATTTCCTTCACACTGCAAATAAAACCACATGCCTTTTTACTATAAGGCATTTTTTTTACAATCTCTCTGTATGCAGCAAGATCATTAATATGCACCCGGTCAAGAATAACATTCACATCTATATCACTGTTTTCACCGGCTTCACCCCTTACGTAACTGCCTGTATGTCCGGCAAAAATAAGCCTTTCACCAAAAGCTTCTCTGAGATTTTCTGACAATAAATTGAGCCATTCGTCTACATTAAAACTCATATTAAATTCTCTCCCTGTTTAAAATTTTTGTTGTTATCTTCCCATCTGCTGATTTCATCAGGCGAGATATTCTGTTTATCGCTCCTGAAGGCTATAGTTTTTTTGCTCCTGATTCAAAAGTAAGGCTATCACTTAAAATGGTTCTGGAATAAACCGGGTTTACAGCAAGGTCATAATCTTTTTTATAACAACCGTTTATACAGGTAACTTCATCAACAAAGGGACAGGAAGCATAGATGGGTGTTACGTTTTCTCTGCATGTCAGAGTTATTTCCCATCCCTTAAAATATTCCCTTATATGAGGAAGGATGAAAGAAAATAATACATTATCTCCAAGAGAATCGATTCTTATTACTGACCTGAGCATAAGCATGTAATAAATGGTTTTCTCCCGTCACGCGTTACGCGTTACGCGTGACGATTCTCATATAAAGTGTTAAAGAATACCCTCTTCGGCCAGTTTCTTGATCTCCTGTTTATCATAATTCAGTATACTGGAAAGTACTTCTTCATTATGTTCTCCCAGAAGAGGAGGAGGCAGTTTTATAGAACCCGGAGTATCTGATAATTTCACAGGAATACCTGTAAGTTTTATATTGCCACATGCGGGATGTTCAATATTTACTACCATATCACGGGCCAGTATCTGCGGATGGGTTAACACTTTATCCAGAGTAAGGACAGGCCCGGAAGGTATTCCGTGGTCTTTAAACAGTGTAAGCCATTCTTCAGCTTTTTTCTGAGAGAGTATATTTTGAATAATAGAGAATAATTCATCTCTATGTTTGACTCTTTCAGGATTGATGGCAAATTTCGGATCATGTTTTATATGTTCCAGTCCTATAAGATCACAGAAAATATACCAGAATTTATCATTACCTACGGCAATATTGATATATTCGTCCGAAGCTTTAAAGGTTTCATAGGGACATATAGTCGGATGCTGATTCCCTTTACGTAAAGGGGGATTATCTGTTGCAAAATATATACCTGCCTGATATGTAAGAAGTGATACAAGGCCGTCAAGAAGGGATATATCAATTCTCTGGCCCTTACCTGTTTTCTCTCTTGCAATAAGAGCGAGTAATATACCCTGAAAAGCGTAAATTGCAGCCATAAGATCGGCTATTGATGTGCCTACTTTATAGGGAGAACCTTCCGGGTCGCCTGTCAAACTCATGAACCCTGATAGCCCCTGAATAACCACATCATATCCCGGTCGGGACATATAAGGCCCGGTCTGACCGTAACCTGAAACAGAAGTATAAATTATACGGTGGTTAAGCTTTTTTACTTCTTCATAAGAAAGACCTATTTTTTCCATATAACCGGGACGGAAATTTTCAACAAGCACATCTGCTTTTTTAATGAGTTCTTTTATAATTTCCTTTCCCTTTTCTGTTTTCAGATTTACTGTAATACTCTTTTTATTACGATTAAAACTGAAAAAGTAAACACTTTCACCGTTTATAAAAGGAGGGCCGAAGGCTCTGGAATCATCGCCTTTTCCCGGCTGTTCCACCTTTATGACGTCAGCTCCCATATCACCTAAAAGCATGGTACAGTATGGCCCTGCTATAAGACGGGAAAAATCAAGAACTTTTATCGATTCAAGAGGAAAAGTTTCCATAAATAATTATTAAGATACCTGCGTATCTTTTCTCCTTTCTGTTGTACCCACTACCGGTGGTTTTCTTTTATAATATTGTGTCGCCTCTTCGAAAGCACTGGCAATCTGTAGTAAACCGAACTCATCTTTATGACGCCCTACAATCTGAATGCCTACAGGCAATCCTTCATCTGTAAAGCCACATGGTACTGCTATTGCCGGGTTACCTGCCATCGATATGTAATAACAGGTTTTCTGCCAGTCTATATAACATTCCATTTTTACACCCTGAATTTCCGTTACATATTCCTGATTTACATCAAAAGGCAGAACCTGACTCACAGGAAGTATGAAAAATTCATATTTCTCCATGAAAAGCCTTACTCTGTGATAGAGTTCTGTCCTCATACGCTGTGCCCTGGCCAGTTGAGGCCCCGTATTTCTCTCACCTTCTTCTATATTCCTGACCAGTGTATCTTTAAATTTATTTCTCTGAAGATTATCGCCAAGGATAAGTTCATAATCCCATGCTCTCAATGCTTTATACGCTTTATCTGTTCCTGTAAAATCAGGTTCATTTTCCTCTACAATACATCCGAGCGACTGAAAAACCTTTTTCTGATTATCTACAATTCTCTTTACTTCCGGTTCAAAAGGCAGACCTCCGAGATCTATTGCCCAGGCTATATTTACCCCTTTAAAATTACGTTCCAGAGAAGCAGAAAACATATTTCCCTTTTCTTCCATTGCTATGGGTGAACGTCTGTCAGTACCTGTCATAACAGAGAGCATTAGAGCCAGATCTTTTACGTTTCTTGCCATAGGACCTGCTACCGTAAAACTGTTCCATCCGTCTGCCACAGGCCATACAGGTACCCGTCCCGGAGTGGTACGTATACCTGTCACATTGCAAAAGCTGGCAGGATTGCGCAGAGAGCCTGCAGCATCAGTTCCCGTTGCAAGAGGTACCATACCGCATGCCAGAGCCACAGCAGAGCCTCCGCTGCTTCCTCCGCAGGTTTTCGTCACATCGTAGGGATTAAATGTTTTGCCGAAAACACTGTTAAATGTCTGACTTCCAGCTCCGAACTCGGGAGTATTTGTCTTTCCTACAGTAATCGCTCCTGCTCTGTTCATTCTTTCCACACATATACTGTCACAGTCGGGAACATGGTCTTTATATGCAAGAGAACCATAGGTTGTCCTTATGGCTTTCGTATCGATTACATCCTTATGCGCCACGGGAAGCCCCATAAGAGGGCCTGTTATTTTACCTCTGTCCACATCTTTAGCCTTCTGCAAAGCTTCTTCTTCCGTAAGTGTAACAATGGCGTTTAACTTCGGGTTAAGATATTCAATCTGTTGAAGATGTGCTTCCATAACCTCCAGAGCAGAAAGTTCTTTCTTTTTAATATGACAGACCATCTCAGTGGCTGTCATAAAACATATCTCAGAAAACGAAGTAGACTTTTCGAAATTTGTCATAACAAAATACCTCCTGAATTATACCTAAGCTTTAACTGACAGTTGAAATTTACGAATCCTGACCATGCAAATTAGTCTGAAAAATAGAATTTAACGACCTTTGTTATGTAATTCCCATAAAAGCTGACTGCTGATAGCTGAAATCTTATAAATTTTTTAACGATATTTATAGAATTATGGCAGAAAACTTCTTCACTTTATGGGCGAAAACGAATGGCACACCTCTTTTTCCCCCGAAGTAGGCATTGACCGTCTATTATGTCATGTTACATGCAGAAAAAATTATTCATTTGTCAATAATTTTCAAAGCTTCTTCTTTACCGGCTTTCGCAGGGGAATAATTAGGATTAAGCTTTATTGCTTTATCATAACATTTAATAGCTTCTTTATATTTACCTGTATAATATAAGGCCAGACCTTTATTATACCAGGCATAAACGAATTCAGGATCAATGTCTATTGATTTATCATAACACATAATTGCTTCATTATATTTTCCTTCTACACCGAGATCGAGGCCTTTGAAATACCATTCATCTCGTTTATTAACCATACACGAACTGGCAATTATCATGAATAATAGGATTATCAGAATTGTTTGTATCTTTAAAATCATAATAAATTTCTCCTGATAAGTTAATCGAGGCAATAATTCTCTCATAAATATTGAAATTCCTGCTTAAATTATTTAGATAAACTGCCTCTACTTAATTTTTATCTAAAACTTTATTTTACGGCATTTAGAGTAGTTATAAAAAGTTTTGTCCTAAAGTTTATCTACATACTCGCAATAGGTAAATAGCTACTTAATCTTTTTCGGACATTACTTTTTGTACTTAATCTAAAACGATATTTTACATATTTTTCCTTAACTCTCCCATAGCATCTGCAGCCATCATGGCATTAAAGACCTTTTCAGGCGTAATATTACCCACTTCATTATGTATGGCTTCCGAAGGTTCACAGGCCTTTTCAGCTGCCTTCATTAATTTATTTCTGTCACTATTTTTCAGACCTATATCGGCAAGTGTCGTAGGCAGGCCGATTTTTTCACAAAAAGAAAATACCTTTTCTGTTTCCAGGGGCGAAGCATCTGTGAGTTGAAGACCTGCCAGAACACCGAAAGCGACTTTTTCGCCATGGTAAAAAGCATGGGTTTCTTCCAGCACTGTAAGGCCGTTATGTATGGAATGAGCCGCCGCCAGTCCGGAGCTCTCAAAACCTATGCCGCTTAACAGTATGTTTGCTTCTATAATGCGGTTCAGAGCCGGTGTAATGATATGTTTTTCACCGGCAATTTTAGCAGACAGACCATACATCATCAGGGTATCATAACAGAGTTTCGCAAGATTGAGCCCTGCCATCGTGCTGTATCCGCCGCATGCATTCATAGATCCGGTGCGTTCACATGATCTGGCTTCAAACCATGTGGCCAGTCCGTCCCCCATACCGGAGACCAGAAATCTTACGGGGCTGTCGGCAATGACTGATACATCGACCAGTACTATCTGAGGGTTCATTTTTTGATAGTAAACTGATTGAAACTGCCCTTGCTCTGAATAGAGAACTGCACAGCCGCTGCACGGTGCATCGGTTGATGCAATAGTGGGAACGATAATTACAGGAATTCCAAGACGATCTGCAGTTATTTTTGCCGTATCTATAGCCTTACCACCTCCCATGCCTGCAAGAACATCTATATGTTTGCTTTTAATAATATCGGAAAGACGATTTATTTCATTTTCACAGCACTCCCCGTAGAACTGCTCTATATAAATCGAATCCCCGATAAGCCTGTATTTCGGAAGAATTCTGTCTTTTGCCGTACGGGATGCTATGATCAATCCTTTTTTACCCAGTACATTGATCCAGTCCGGTAATTGTGTCAAAACTTCTTCACCTTGAATGTATTTTCCCGGGAAAACAGCTTTAAAGAACATATTTGTATTTCGTTGAATAATCAACGATTTACCTCCATTCTTAATGTTATGTTTTAACGAAAAACCTCGGAATTTCACGTCTCTATTGCGTACGAAACAATCAGGCGGAAATGAATTTTCATCAAGTTCAAATATAAATATAATAATTCTTTTTTAGAAAAATAAAAACCTTCATTTTATAGTAATTGTAAAAATAAAAATCTCAAATTATTTATCAGTGAGTTAAGAAAAATCCGGCTATCTGGAAATGTGTGGCATGCGATACAAAACATTCATACATCATGATTATAGGAATAAAAAAATATAAAAAAATAAAATTCGTAACAATAAATAACAAAGCATAAAAAAATACCCTCCCTGTTCCAGAAACTACTATTCCAAAAAATATCAAAAAAAAAATTAAAAACATCCGTAACAAAAAGAAACGGACCGTAACGGCCCATTTCTTGATAAATCTGTAAAAACTAATTCTTCTTAAATTTTTGCAGAAAAGACGGTATGGAAACATTACTGTCCGTATCCCCGGGCTGATTGCCCTCCATAAATGAAGGGAGGGTTATTGTCGATGTTCTGTAAGGAGATACTTCCTGAATTTTCTTGATTATTTTCTCCTTTATAGGCAGTATATTTCCATCTATATTCTTTGTAAAACCTGTAGCCACTACAATAATTTTAACCTTTTCACCCATGGTTTCGTCACAGGCTGTACCGAAAATGACTATAGCTTCAGGATCTGCTGCATCTGCAATAAGGTCTGCAGCGGCATTAATCTCTGCAAGAGTCAGATCTTCCCCGCCTGTTATATTAAACAGCACCGATCTCGCGCCATTTATATTTGTTTCAAGAAGAGGACTCGATATGGCAGCTCTGGCCGCATCTACAGACCTGTTATCTCCCAGACCTGTACCTATACCCATCCAGGCAGTACCGGCATTGCTCATTATGGTTTTAACATCTGCAAAATCAAGGTTTATTTCTCCCGGCATAACAATCAAATCAGAAATACCCTGAACTGCCTGTCTTAAAATATCATCTGCCTCCCTTAAAGCCTCACGAAATGTAGTCTTCCTTTCCACTACCTGCAGAAGTCTGTCATTGGGAATGGTAATCAGGGTATCTACCCTCTGCTCAAATCTGACTATTCCTTCTTCGGCAAGCTTCATTTTATGCCTGAGTTCAAAGGCAAAAGGTTTTGTAACAACACCTACCGTGAGCGCACCGGTGCTCCTGGCTATTTCGGCAACAACAGGAGCTCCACCTGTTCCGGTACCTCCTCCCATACCTGCTGTAATAAAAACCATATCTGCACCGTATATGGCATTGGCAATATCTTCTCTGTTTTCTTCAGCAGCTTTCTGACCTATTTCTGGTCTGGCACCTGCTCCGAGACCTCTTGTCAATTTAATTCCTATCTGTATCTTAAGATCGGCTTTACACATATCCAGAGCCTGGGCATCAGTATTTATGGCTATAAACTCAACACCCTGAACACCCATTTCAATCATTCTGCCCACTGCGTTACATCCCCCTCCGCCAACACCTATTACCTTGATAACAGCCTGTTTCTTTATATCTTCATTATCAATATTCATATTCTGCTCCTTCCCGCAAATAATTTGTATACATTTGCCCATCACCCACTGCGCTTTACTCATTACGAAGTTTATAGATTGTTATGCAATATACTATATTTGCAATCCTTATAAATTCTAAAATAATTAAAATTATATCATAAAATCATCCATTCGTTACATCTTTAAATAAGTTTATCTTTTATCCTTACAAATCCATGTGTACATTGAATTTGTCGATTGTTTATCAATCAGAGTAATTCTAAAAAGAAAGGACTCAAAGTATTCATCGGTGAGCAGTGAGTAAAACCGTATAATTCTCACTCACTATTTTTTGTAACTGCGATCATTGAAAAAATTACTGAGGTAAGCATAACTAACAACCATGACCGGCTCGGTCACAACCAGGTATGATAACCTGTTCCTCCCGTCACGCGTTACGCGTTACGCGTTACGATTCTCATATAAATATTTTCATATGAACTTTTTTGAAATAGTATATACAAAGGAAATTTTTACTTTTCATAGAATTCTGTAGTGATAAAATTTTATTTTTCAGGTGATTCTTATGCAAGAACAGGGCAGATGTAATTTCATAGCCGGTAAAATACTTACCCGTCAGTGTCCCAATAAGGCAACATGCCGTTGTATAAAATGTAACAGAGATATGTGTAATTCTCATTCCATGCCTACAAACGCAGGTATTATGTGTGTCGAATGCACTGCAGGCAAACCTGTAACACCATTTCAGGAAGAAGGTATTTATACAGATGAAGAAATGGCCTTGTTTGACAGGAACCATTCTTTATGGGCAGGAGATGCAGGAAGGTTATACGAATCTCTCGGTATTGAAGAAGATCAGTTTGATGCAAGTTAATAGAAAGGGTTATTTAAAATGAAAATAGTCCTTCTTTCCCACTCCTATCCCCCGTCTATAGGAGGAGTGGCAACTTCCGTACAAAGACTGGCATTAATGTTACAGAAAAGAGGATTCTCTGTATTTATTTCCACTCTATCAGGCAAATTATTACCGGGACAGGAAGAAGAACATATAGAAAATGGAATTACCTTATATAATATGGGAAAATTTCCGGGAATGTCCGATACAAAAGCCTCGTGGTTCGAACAATTATGCAGAATTATAGATAAACACCGGATTGATATTGTTCACGCCTATTATGCTTCAAGAGCCGGTTTTACAGGTACTATGGCGGCAAAACTCAAAGGAATAAAATCAGTTGTAAGTATAAGAGGTAATGATCTGGAGAAAGATCTCTTCAACGGAAGCGACTTTTCTCTTATAGAATGGACTCTGAAGAACTGTAACGGAGTTACCGTTGTATCAAAAAACCTGAAAAATCTTGCATCCATAATCATTCCTGAAGAAAAAATAGACCTTATTCATAATTCGGTAAACACCTCTGTATTTAAAAAAAATCTGTGTGACAGAGAAATTCTCTCCTCCCTATCCATACGCGAAGGAGAGCCTTTAATAGGTTTTATCGGAGAAGGAAAAGCAAAAAAAGGAATTTATAGTCTTCTTAAAGCTTTCTCCTGTGTTCTGGAACAGAGAAAAAGTCATCTCTTTTTAATAGGCAGAATGAGACAGGAAATGATTGATTTGATAAAATTTTTCAGAGAAGAAAATAAATTATTTAATCACTATTTACACATACTGCCTCCTGTTCTGCCGGAGTACATTATTAAATTTTATAATCTTTTTGACATATTTATTATGCCTTCACTGAAAGATGGCATGCCAAACGGAATACTTGAAGCCATGGCATGTGAGCTCCCTGTTATCACAACTTCGGCTGGTGCCATACCGGAACTGGTGAAAAATGAAAAAACAGGTATAATAGTAGAACCGGGAAATATAGAGGAACTGGCATCAGGTATGATAAAATTGATTGACAGTAAAGAATTAAGAGAAACAATGGGTAAAAAAGGAAGAGAAAGAGTAATAAAATATTTCTCACCTGATAAAGAAGTGGAGAACAATATTAACCTTTATAAAAGGCTTATAAAAAATTAGATTGAGCCTGTAATGTCAAAAATCTTTCCGTCAACCATTACAGGATATGAAAAGAATAATTTTTAATAATAAACTACTGAACTGAGCATAAACATTTATAGTGTAGTTCATAACAAATTACAGATAATCCTCGCGTCACGCTTCGTGACGCGTCACGAAGCAATTAATGTATAATAAGTTATGAAAGTAACTATAATAAAATCATTTCTCCCGTCAGGCGGGTTACGAGAAACAAAAATATTTATGCTCACATAAGTAAATATACTGAACAGGAGGCTATCTGTATGAGATTACCGGAAAACTTTAAACTTACAGGGTCTGTTGATGATATTTACTGGCAATTTAAAGATATGACTGACACGTATGTAACAGAAGGTAAAAAGCCATGGGCTTTCGGATGCATGGGAGCAATACTACTGGTGTCACTCTTTACATTGATACCCATATGTTTTATTTCTTCACCGTCAGAAGATGCGTCATACAGGTTCTGGGTATATGTTCTGGTTTTTGTCCTTGCTGTAATTATGTTTATTATGGCCGCGGCAAAACATAAAGCAGGTTTCGGACGAAAAAAAGAGTTACTCGATATCATGCTGGGAATAATAGAAGGAGTAAGAGATGATTTAAGAAATAAAGGTATTATAAAACTGTCCTGTGAACTTTCACCGGTACATAAACCGGTGGAATCTGATGAACGTGCCAGTGAACCAAGATTTTCCAGTGTAAGGAGAATAAAATATAAATATAAAACGGCAGATTTAAGGTTCTCTATGCTTGACGGCAATATCCTTAAGGTCCGCGTCTATACGAAAGAAAGAGAAAAAATAAAGGTAGATCACAGAACAAAAAGATATTTCAGGAAAAAATTCCTTCTGAAAATCAGGATGGATATAAATCAGAAATGTTATGATATGGTTCACTTCAATAGCGGAGTCTATAATAATTACGAACTTACTCCCAATATAGTAATCTCAAAGTTAAGTAAAGGTGAGAGCCATATTTCAATGAAAGCGGCACTGGCGAAATTAGATCAATATTCAGGCAGGCAGGTAGCAGGAATGATAAAAGGAATCTATTTGGGAGTAAAACTCAAGAGGTTTTCTCAGGTTTAACAATGAACCTGTAATAATCTATTTTTTATATGTATCAAATCAACAGCATTAAAAATAACAGAGAAGAATTTATTTACTCTCTGAAACATGGGAGTCCCTATAAACCTTTAAGTGTAAAAATAAAACTCACATGGAACTGCAACCTCTCCTGTGTCATGTGTAATCCCACAAGACAGATGAGGGGTACAGAACTCAGTTATAAAAGAGTTCTCGGACTGGTACAGGAACTTTCTGAAATGGGCTGTAAAAAGATACATTTTTCAGGAGGGGAACCTCTTCTGTGGAATGGTTTATTTACAGTTTCAGAATATGCACGGCAGAAGAAACACATAAAAGTAAACCTTACGACAAACGGAACCCTTCTGGACAGAGATATGGCAACAAAAGCAATTCACAGCCGGTTTAAAACCATATCAATTTCACTGGACTCTCCTGATAAATCAATTCATGACTCTATCAGAGGTACCGGCAACTGGAGGAAAACCATAGAAGGAGTAAAAAATCTTGTAAAAGAAAAAGAACTGGCAGAAAGTGGAACTAAAATAAGACTCAATATCGTTGTAAGTAAATTAAATTATAAAAGCCTTTATAAACTGCCTGATCTGGCATCTTATCTGGGAATAGACTATCTGCTTCTCATACCTGTAGATGATCATCTCGGCATGGATCTTAAATTAAACTATGACGAAATTGTGGAATATAATACGGAAATAGGCCCGGCTCTTGATGAAAAAGGGAATAAATACAACCTGTGGGAATGGCCTGACCAGGCTTTTCCTTTCGGAAAAACTTTTTCATCTCTTGAATTTTCTTCAAAAGGATTGTATGCTATGGGTATATATGAAAAAATTCCCTGTTTTGCTCCCTGGCTTCATTCTTTTATATCTCCCAGAGGGAGGGTATTTCTATGCTGTATGACAAAAAATGTAGGAGTTCTCGGAAAAATTAAAAAGAAAAATTTTCAAGAAATATGGGAAGGCGATATTTATAAACATGCCAGGCATATAATGCTCAGAAACCGTTTCCCTGAATGTTTCAGTTGTGATAGTTTTTTAAGAGAAAATATACAGATATCCAGATATTTGTGCCAAAGTAATCCTTATGCAATGAACGTTCAGCAGCCGGATTACCCGGGAAATGCATAACAAAGGTCATTAAAAATTTTGCAGGCTCATAGTCACAATTCTCAGACTACAGATAAAAGAAGAGATTGAGGTTTTATCTTGAAAAAAAAAGTTCTTATAATAGATGATAATGAAGAATTATTTATGCTTGTAGAGATAATCTTTCTGGATATAGGCTATGAAATTATCGGAACAGCAGACAGTACCAGGGCTTTTGAATATGCGGTAAAAGAAAACCCTGATATAATAATTCTGGATATAATGATGCCAAGAATGAGCGGATGGGATGTACTGAAACAGATAAAAATCAATAATGACACAAAACATATTCCCGTACTTATGTTATCTGTAAAAGCAGACAGAGACGAAAAGGAGAAGAGCAGAAAACTGGGGGCAGATACTATTATGAGAAAACCTTTTCAGTCTGAAGAGTTGATTGAAGCTGTAACTAAAATAATTGAAGAAAAAAATTTTAAATGATTATATAAGATGTTTTGTGTAACCCTTACCAGTGAAGCATAAGACTTCATCATTTTCATATAAATATGAATGTTCCAGTTTAGATTTTTTCCAAAGAGCGCCAGACTGGATTTATAACACCAGTCCCTGTAAGTAAATGGTATAACGTTTGACGGCAGGAATAGATTTTATTACAGAAAGGATTGAAATTCTTTGAAGATAGATCCTGAAAAAGTAAAAGAAGGTTATAAAAATATAATAGGAGAAATAAATCTCCCTCATGTGGATTTAAAGAAAGTAGCACCCAAAATCCTTGATGTCATAGTAGACGTATTCGGAGCAGACAGAGCCGATCTTGCCATAATCAGAGAAGACTTTGATATAAATCATATGGCCCTTACGGAAGAAAATGCTATAAAATTAAGAATAACAAAGGGCTATAAAGATGAAGATTGGCGTATGCTTGTAGAATCAGGAGTACTTATGGAGAGTATCCGTCATGCCATAGTTACCAAAAAGAGTCAGATCTATTCCGATACATCTGAAGAATTACCTGAAAAACTGGAAATATCTGAAAAACTACAACATGGATGCTGGATGAATTATGTCCTTGTTATACAGAATAGAGCAGTGGCAAATGTTCATCTTGCAAGTAAAGAAAGATTTTATTACCAGATGGATGAATTAAAAGAACTGGAACATATGAGTCAATTGCTCGCAACTGCAATCAATGTAGCAGGACTGTGGGAAAAAGAAAGAATGCTCCTTATGGAATTTATCCATTCTCTGAATGTTGCTCTTGAGGTAAGAGATAAATATACGGCAGGTCATGTGGAAAGGGTCAAACTCTATTCCGGCCTTATAGCACAGGAACTCAAACTGCCTGACGAACAGGTAGAATTAATAAAAACTGCTGCCATATTACATGATATAGGTAAAATCGGTGTAAGTGACAGTGTACTGAAAAAACCGGGAGCTCTGAATGATGAAGAAAGGAAGGAAATACAGCAGCATGTTGTTATGACTAACGATATACTGAAAAACCTGTCTCATCTTGACGGCGCAAGAGAACTGGCATGTTTTCATCATGAAACCTATAACGGCACAGGTTATGTAATGGGTGTCAGAGGAGAAGACATACCACTCGGGTCAAGAATCATTGCCATTGCCGATACTTTTGATGCAATGACTTCTAACAGAGCCTACAGAAGAGCCTTTTTTGTAGAAGAAGCTCTTAATATTATGGAAGATCCGAATATAAAACAATGGGATAAGAATATTATAAAAATTTTTACGGCCTTTCTGAGAACAAATCAATTTAAATCCGTAGCGAAAATGGAAGGACTCATTACTTATAAAGATGGCAAATATGATAGAGAAAACAGTTCTCTTAAATTCAAGCAATTCACAATGTTTTTCAAAGAAAATTAATATTTTAACCTATGGAGGATTATATATGAAAAAAATATCTTTACTCTTAGTTATAATTATGCTCACTGTTATATCTCTTTCTATCGTTCTTGCACAGCAAAAAACCTGTCCTAACTGCAAAGCAGAATGTATGACAGAATATAAGCTCTGTCCTTTCTGCGGCTATAAATTCCAGGAACCTGCTCCCGACACAGGTATTCCCGGCACTCAGACAGGGGGACAGCTCGTTATAACAAAAATAGAG
Source organism: Vulcanimicrobiota bacterium (assembly GCA_040217695.1). Taxonomy (GTDB): domain Bacteria; phylum Vulcanimicrobiota; class SpSt-956; order SpSt-956; family JAKJGF01; genus CALARM01. Next base: position 25,745 of record JBEHWO010000014.1, read on the forward strand.
CCCCTTCAGGGAGCGCCTGGTTCACAGGTGAAAATAAGTGCCCAGAATGTTCAGGCAGGCAATATAGGTATATACAGAGTGGATTTTAACGGTGTTACGGCTCTCATAGAATCCATTCAGGCAGACGGCATATATGTCATAGTTCCACAAAATGTTACAAGTGGCCCCGTAAACGTCTATGTAAACAATGAACAGGTCAATTATACGGGGTATTCTTATTTCACGGCAGGTGCCGCCACTGTCCCGGCAAATCCTCAGGCCACCGCAGGCATGACGACAACCAGTTTAAATGCACTGCAGCAACAGACTCCTGTTCCTGTTGCCACTGTGCCGGCAGCTTCGCCTGTTCCTACAGCCCCGTTAAGCGTAACCAATATACCTGCCGGTACTTTAAGTATGGGAAAAATCGTTTATAGTTCCTGGGATAAAAACAAAAACTATGAAGATATATGGGTAATAAAATCAGGAAGCAAAGCCTCTGTTAATATAACTCATGATACCAATTATAACACCAATCCATGCTGGTCACCTGACGGAAAATTAATAGCCCTTACCTCAACAAGAGAAGGTAACAGGGAAATCTATGTCATGAGCCAGGATGGTACACAGATGAGAAATCTTACAGGTAATTCTTTCTGGAATGATAATCCCGACTGGTCCCCTAAAAATAATAAAATAGCCTTTGAAAGCTGGAGAGACGGAAATCTTGAAATATACACCATGAATACAGACGGAAGAAACCAGGTAAATCTTACCAAAACTGCAAAAGATGACATAGAACCTTCATGGTCACATGACGGAACAAAAATAGCCTTTGCAAGCAACAGAGAACAAAATTTCGAAATATTCATTATGAACTCGGACGGAAGCGGACAGCACAATCTGAGCAGAGCCGGTACTACAGACGAAAAAGAGCCTGCATGGTCGCCGGACGGAACCAGGATAGCATATACCTGCCATAAAGACGGTCAGGATGATATATATATTATGACTGCAAAAGGTACCAATCATGTAAATATAACAAATAATCCTATATCAGACGATCGTTCCCCGTGCTGGTCTCCTGACAGTAAAAAGATTGCCTTCATGTCAAACAGGAGCACTACAGCAGAAGCTAACTACTGGGAAATATGTGTTATAAATGCTGACGGAACTAAAGTATTTAACTTAACAAATAATTCTTACTGGGACGGGTTCCCGAAATGGGTAAAATAAAACAGGGATTTATGGGATTGACAGGAAAAATCTAGCATCAGATATTTTGTAATTGATGTCTTCCCATAACGCTATAACATTGGGCTATTGTATTTATATGAGAATCGTAACGCGTAACGCGTAACGGGAGGAACAAATTCTCATTCTTCGTTGTGACCGAAACGGTCATGGCCGTTAGTGGAGTATTTACCGTTGTCAACTCTCAGGTGCTGACAACTATTTCCGACCAGGTACTATGAATATTATTTATTGGCACGGGTTCCATCCAGGTAAGACATGATCAGTTTTATTTCTTCCTGCATCTGTTCCACTCTGTTTCTTGCAAGTTCGCGAAAATGTCCTTCGCTTTCTGCAGTAGTCAGAGTCTCCTGGAATATATCACTTATAGATTTATTCGGAGCTATCTGAATTAATTTTTTCAGTTTTGCATCATTTAATTGCTTCAGGTTCATAAGCAAAACTCCCTAAATCGACAAAGAAAAATTTTTATCATAAAATCCGGCCAAAATTCTCCGTGCCCTATAGTAAGTTTACATAAAAGATATAAGTTTGTCAAATTTATCTAAAAAAATTTTTTTAATTGTGTCATAAATTCTGTTCAAACCTATGTTGAAGCCTTATTACATGGTATCTATAGACAAAACATATGACACTCTTAAAATTTATTTCTTTTTTCTGGTTCCTTTTCTCTTATGAGAGGATTTTTTTCTGCTATCCAGTTTCCTCTTCAATGAAGACGTATATTCATGTAAACTTCTCGTATAATTTTCATTGTAAGGAGCAAGTTCTATCGCCCTCTTTACAGCTTCTACGGCCCAGTCAAACTTACCAAGACTGTAATAGGCAAGGGATAAATTGTAATGAGCATTGGCAAAATCAGGGTTTTCTTCCAGAGCTATTTTATATTCCTTTATGGCAAGATTGAATTTTCCTCTGTTATAATATACACAGCCGAGATTATTATGGGCCAGAGAAAAATCAGGATCAAGTTCTATGGCTTTCTTATGATATTCCATAGCCTCATCAAGCTCGCCCATACAATAGTAAACCTCTCCAAGTGTATTATAAACTTTCGAATTGGCGGGAAATAATTGAAGGGATTTATTGTAAGCCTCAATAGCCTCTTTAAAGAACCTCAATTTCTGATAGGCATTTCCGAGATTGGAATAAGCAAGATCATATAAAGGATTAAGCTCTATGGCTTTTTTATAGTATTCAATAGATTTTTCCGATGCTCCATGATTACAGTAATAACATCCGAGATTGTTATATGCTACAGGATAATATGGCGCAAGTTCAATAGCTTTTTCATAATGGTCCCTTGCTTCGTCTACAAATTCGCAGCTATATAAAAATTCACCGTAACTGTTATGAAGAAAAGCCTGATCGGGATTTTTTTCAAAAGCCATTCTATAAATCTTTCTGGCTTCTGCAGTTCTGCCGAGTTTATAATATGAAAGAGCCAGATTTTCCCAGGCAATCATATAACCGGGTGATAGTTCCACTGTTTTTTGATAATATTCTATTGCTTTAGGATAATCGTGAAGATTATAATAGGTAGTTCCCAGATTATTATAAGCCAGATAATAGGACGGATCCAGTTGAATGGATTTTTTATAATATTTAATGGCTCCTTCTATGTCAGATTGTTCATAATAGATTTCACCGAGATTTCTATAAATAAATGCATCGGTAATACCAAGATCAATGAGGATATTATATTCTTCTACTGACTTATCAAGCTCTCTTAATCTGTAATAAATAGAAGCAAGATTCAGATGGGCCAGGGCAAATTTTTCATTTAATTCAATGGCCTTTTTATACTGCACGCCTGCTTCATTGAGTTTATCCTGCCTGAAATAAACACAGCCAAGATTATTATAGGCCATAGAGAAGGTTTCATCCAGTTCTATAGCTTTTTTAAACTCTTCTTCCGCTTCGGTCAATTTCTCAAACTGTAAATAAAGCTGACCAAGTTTGTTATGAATGGAAGGTACAGAAGGTGAAATCTCCAGGGCTTTCGTATAGTTTTCCAGTGCAAGTTCAAAATTTCCCATTTCATAATAAATCTTGCCCAGCCCTCCGTAAGCTACCGTATCTTCATGATCATATTCAATTAATTTTTTATATTCTTCAATAGCAAGCTCGGTCTGCCCCTGATTTCTATAGGCCAGAGCTATGTTTCTCCTTATAACAGCACAGTCAGGTTCTATTTCCAGGGCTTTCTCAAAATATTCTACAGCTGATTGAATATCGTTCTGTTCATAAAGTATGAGAGCAAGATCATTATAGGCCATTGATGACTCAGGTTCCAGGTCGATTAATTTTTTATATTCTTCAATGGCAAGATCCACTTTTTTCTGTTCATAATAAAGATTGGCCAGGTTTCTATGGGTCTCTACAAGATCTGGATCTATATGAAGGGCTCTCTTATATTCTATGAGAGCTTCATCAATTCTGCCCTGGCGATAATACACAAGACCGAGATTATTTCGTATCATGCCGTCTTCATTTAATTCCATAGCCAGAGTATACTGTGCTATAGATTCATCATATTTTTCCATTAAATAATAAGTATAGCCAAGATCGTTATGTATTGAAGGGTCTTCAGGAGACAGTTCTATGGCTTTATTATACTGTTCCACAGCCTCTTCATGCTGGCCGAAAGCACGGTACGTACAGGCAAGATTATAATAAGTAATAGCATAATCAGGTCTTATCTCTATGGATTTCTTATAATTCTCCAGTGATAAATCCCTGTTTCCAAGTTCCAGATAGGTAAGCCCCAGATTATTATAAGCAGATGCCAGTGCAGGATCCCATTCAGTAGCTTTCTTATATGCTTCTATGGCCTCATCATATCTTCCCTCATTATAAAGCATAAGACCTTTTGAATTGTATTCTATAGCTTTCGAAGCTTTTTCTTCCATCTGTTTGAGTCTTGCATCGGCAATCTTACTGTAAAGTTCTGTCTTCATAGTATAAAAGGATTCATAAGGTACTTCATAAAGCTCGGTCACAGAACCTCTGATAGAACTTCTGACACTTTCTTCCTGACAATCATCTTCTTTGTAAGACATAAAAGGAGAAATATTTATATGTGGAGGAAGAGGCAGATTATGAAAATAAGCATATTTCGTACTTTCAAAAAAACACCTGTTACAGCGATAGATATATACTTTAGAAGGAATATTAGGAGCAACAGGATTTTGAACAGGTCCAGATCTGTCCTCATGGTCTGAAGTTTCACAGGTCTTAACTGTTTCTGCTACTGCCCCCCGAAAAACCTTTCCATGAGGTTCTTCTGTCTTAAAGTATCCGTCTAACCTGCGTAAAAATTGTTCCTTTATTTTTTTAAACTCGGGAAGAGTTTCTTTACGGGCAAGTAAAAGTTCTTTTTTTATAGATTTATTTCCACAGGCAGGACATCTGCCGAATAAAGTTCCTAACATAAAATTTCCCCTGAAAATAATTTAGATAAAAATATGAGTTCATAGTCTTTAGAAGGGGGAAACATATCAGCAGGTAAGATATCCTTTAATAGCGTGTCTATATATAAGGCATTCCTTATCATCTGAATTTGAAAGTTTTATATTCCACCTGTCAAACCATTGAATACGACCTTTCATTTTCTCTCCGTCTCTGAAGATAATCTCAATATCTTTATTATGTTCTATAAGGTCATCGAAAAATTTCGTAGTAAGATGCTCTGTTTCAATCTGAGGTTCTTTATCCTGTTTGACTTCATTTTCTTCTTTTTCCCGGACTTCTGTCATTATAATATCCTTTCTAACCTGAAATAATACCTGTAAAAATGGAAAATTCTACAAAAAACAAAAAATTCCTTTTAGAATAATCTATTGTTTGTCAGGGACATGTTCGAGAAAAAGTTACTTCATTTCTATCTAAAAAAAGTGATAAACAGTTTCCCGGTATTACAAGAGAAAGAGGATTTTCGCCGGCAGAAGAAGAAGTAAGACTGCCTGTAGCATAAATGAGCCCCGTAAGATTACCTGCCGTATCAAACATACCGGAACCGGAACTTCCCGGCTTTATATCCATTCTGAAGCCCATAACCTGCCTGTCTTTATCATTTAAGCTCTGATAAATAAGTCTGCCTGACGAGATATTATTCCAGGGATTTTCCGGATTTACCGATGCATAATAAATTTCCTGGCCACTGTAGGTACCGCTGTTATCAACTGTTGTGGTTACAGTAAAATTACATTTTTCATAGGGCTGTATTAAAGCTAAATCACGCCATCTGTCAACATTTATTACTCTGGCAGGAAAAGATTTTTTTTTACCCTTACATAACAATACGACTGTTATGGAATCTGCTACTTTCCCTTCCGGTATACCACAGAACAGGGCTGTTTCCTTACTTATGGCTATACAATGATAACATGTAAGAATATGTCCTTTGGCAGAAACAAGAACTCCGAGAGAATTACTCTGTTCCACAGGCACTGTGGTTCTGTTTTTAACAACTGTCCAGAACATGTCAATCCTTACAATTGAATTATTAATTATATCCGTACATTCATCGGCAGAACCGGCAGAGATAAATAAAGAAAAAAATAATAATATAAATATAATGATTGTAAAAGGAATCAGTTTATTCATCTGATAATTACCTTTCATTAGAACATAATACCATCCGGGCGACTTTCTGAAAGTTGAAGATTATTGACCTGAGCATAAGTATGTAAAAAAAGTCTTCCTCCCGTCACGCGTTACGCGAGCATATATATCATTTATGCTTAACCCGGTAACTACTGGCCGACAAAATCTTCTCGATAACATTCAGAAAAATCAAGTCCTGTTTCCGGGAAATTCTCCAGAAAACACAGGGCATAAAACCTGAAAAAGGTATGTATGGGAATAAAGGGAACAAGAAATATATAGGAAACTGCCATCATTATACAGAATATTAACAGCCCTCCGATAATACCGGCTATAATTCCGATAACGGCATTTTTCATAAATAGAAAGACTATGGCTATCCCAATACCTACAGCTATAAGTATAAGAGGAATATATACAACAGCCAGAACTATGAGAACCAGTATGAATAAAATAATACTGAGAAAAGCATTTGCTGCGGCAAAAGCAATTTTCAGCACATAATAAATGAAAAATTGAAATGGATAATTCAGTATCAATCTCATAAGAAAACAGATAGAACCTGCTATTCCCGTATCTCTGGCATAGGAAATAGGGCAGGCAAAATCATATGTGAGAGAATATATAATCATAGAGATTATAGCAAGGATAATAAAAGCTACGAAAGACAGTATAAAATTAGGAATAATCGCCCAGATAGCAAAATCAGCTTTCGGGTTATTTATTATATGCCAGAGATGTAAAAGAAGTGGAATAAATATAATGATTGTAAGGGCAAAAAATACTATTCCAACCACGATATTAAAAAGGAAGAGAGAAAAACCTTTATTTTTATTACCGGTAAAACTTCTCATAATAGAAACATGTCTCTGTATCAGTGATTCCATAAATACAAAAAACATATTTGCCCTTATATAAGAAATCAGCAGAGATATGGCAGTAAGTATTAAAATACAGAGAGCAATTAATCCGTAAATCAATATGCTATGGTCTTTATAAAAATTCTGAAGAGATTCTATATTCTGTCTCAGAGACTCTGAGACATTATCGTTGGGCCCTCATCCGCCGCCACCGCCGCTACTGCTGCTTCCGCCACCGCCGCTGCCGCAGCTGCCTGCCTGGTGCAATACTCCCCCCAGGAGACCGGCCAGACTCAATTCGAGTAATTTCCTCCAGCTGAAAGGCTTCAGAAAAAAAAGTTTTGTTCTTCTGAAAGCCTCATACATAGCTTTCTCTGCATAAAGCATTTATATAAGCACCTCCTTGTAAAATCGTGACACGTAACGCGTAACGCGTGACGCGTAATTTTTCCCCACTCACTTTTACCACCAGAATGGATAGAAATCATCTGCCTTACTTCTGGTAAGATTCTTAAGGCCTGAGCCGTCAAAATTCATTATATAAATATCCCAGGCTCCGCTTCTGTCCGAGGCAAAAACTATTTTATTTCCGTCACGAGACCATACGGGAGTAGTATCTTCTCCTGTATCTTCCGTAAGATTTGTTCTGTACCATCTGTCCCATTTCCTGTCCCATGTAATCCTATAAATTTCTCTGTTTCCATGTTCACAGGAAACATAAAGTATGGAATACCCGTCAGGAGACCACTTCGGAGCAGCTTCTTTATCACATTTTTTATCCAGAACACTGAGGGAATATCCTTTTGATGAAATGATCTTTAAATCCGCAAATTCCTGATGATGGGTAAGAAAAACAATATCTCTGCCATCCGGGGCAAAAGACGGGAAATAATCGTCATCTTCACTCTGAGTCAAACGGTTCAGAGATTTACCGTCAGGTTTCATGGTATAAATTTCATTATTTCCTTTTATCCATGATTCAAAAACAATCAAATTACCATCTTTCGACCAGTCAGGATGACCGTCATAAACACTGTTTTTTGTGAGTCTCAATTTTTTTGGTTTTCCAATGGTCATGACATAAATCTCAGGATTACCGTCTCCGTCTGTTTCATAAATGATTTTTTTACCGTCAGGAGACCAGCAGAAAGAAGGTTCATAATCATAAGCCTGGTTTATGGTAAGTCTTTCCGAATCTGTGCCGTTTTTCTTCATAATATAAATATCAGGATTACCGCCTCTTGTGGAAATAAAGCCTATGTATTTACCATCAGGAGAACCGGCAGGCATAGAATCTGATTCGCTGTTATCCGTAAGTTTTGTTCTGGAAGCTCCGTTCTGTTTCATGGAATAAATATCATAATTTCCGTTTAAATCTGTAACATAAAGTATCAAATCGGGCTTTTTTGTTGCTGCCAGAGAAATGGAACATATGAGAAAAAGGATAAGGGAAAAAAATACAAAATTTTTCATAATACAAATCTCCTAATATTATATATTACAGGAAACACAGAAAAAAATCTATTTTTTTTTCTTACTTTCGTGTATATTCAAAACATTCCTTTCTTTTGCAATATTGACAAAATTATAGGAACATCTGTAGCAGAAAATATCTCTCCTGGCAGTTCTTTCAAAACAATCAGGACACTGATTTTTAGGTACAGGAGAACGAAGAAAGAAATATAATATCCATCCTGCCACAGGTAACAGTATTGCCACATATGTCCAGAGAAGAGCCCACATGTTTCTGTTTCTGGCATCTTTATATATGGACATGGCTACCCAGAGGATAAGAAAAACACATATGATTTCTGTTAAAGTAATCAATTTCCCTGCAGACATAATAGTTCATTATAAGCGTAATGCGTCATGGTCAGGAATATAACCGGTCAGTCATTATGATTATTTAGAGTAGTTCTAAAAAGTTTTGTCCTAAAGTTTCTCTATATACTCGCAATAGGTAAATAGCGACTTAATCTTTTTCGGACATTACTTTTTGTACTTACTCTAAATGTTACTGAAGTGAGCATAAATAATACATATAAGCTCTCGTGACGCGTAACACGTAACGGGAGGAAAACGTTTATTACATACTTATGGTCAGGTCAGTAATAAGTTGTGAAATACACTATAATCATATTTTACCACAACAGGTGACTATTTTAAATATGTTATAAAAGTAACTATAAACATAAATCGTGACGGAAGAATTATTTATGAATTACAAAACAATACAGAGGCAGAAAAATATCTGCCCCTGTATTTTTATTCCTTTGCATAGATAAATACAGGTGGAATTTCAGTAATGCAATTATCTGTGCAACAAAGTATAACATAGTTCCCCGAGTTAACTATGACATCTTTTATTATGATCGGCAATAATAAATTCTGCTGCTTCTTTAAAATCTTTTACCATAACATCAGGCTTTATATCTACTTTTTTATCTTTACATCCTGAACCTGTTTCAAGTCCTATACTTACTACCTGTTCATCTGCTTTCTCCCCTGCCGATATATCTGTAGTCATATCTCCTACCATATAGGATCTGGTGAGATCTATACCATGTTCCTCTGCAGCTTTAAGTAACATGCCGGGATTTGGTTTTCTCATAGGATCTGTTTTATCATTGGTGGAAGCAAAATAAATGGCATCAATATCACCGCCTGCACTTCTTACATCCTCGAGGAGTTTCTCATCAATCTTTTGCAATTGTTCTACAGTCATATAACCTGCCCCTACGCCGCCCTGATTTGTCACAAGAATTTTGAGAAGATCCGTCTGTTTTGTAAGCTCCGCAAGTCCATCTTTTGCCTGATCAAATAAAACCAGATCTTCAGGTTTATTTACAGGAAGATAACTGCCATCGGGCTTATTGCTCACATTGAGCGTACCATCTCTATCCATAAATACTGCAGCTTTATTATGAAAACTCTTTCCAGATAAAGGAATCAACATTTTTTTCACCTCTTGAAAACGTGACGCGTAACGCGTAACGCGTGGATAATTGTTTTACAATAAAATAATAAATATAAAGGACTGTAAAGTCAATATGAAACATGTTAACTTTTTGTTAATTTCATTTATCAATTGAGTAATGATCGGAGAAAATGAACATGTATAATATCTGTTTATGTATCACGATTTTTCGTCAATTTCATCCTTAACATATTAAGTGCTGTAAGGGCGGCTCTTTCTTTAATTTCCTCTCTGGAACCGGTAAACTGACATTTATGTACCTCTGTACCTGATGGGCCTGAAAGAGCTATATAAACAAGACCTACAGGTTTTTCATAGGTACCGCCTCCGGGACCTGCTATACCCGTAACAGAAATGGAATAATCGGACAGCGATAAAGATTTCACTCCCAGTGCCATTGACTCTGCTACTTTTTTGCTTACGGCTCCGTGCTTTTTAATTAATTCTTCCGGTACCTTCAAAATATCTATTTTTGCCTGATTACTGTATGAAACAACAGCTTCAAGAAAATACTCGGAAATACCCGGTACATTTGTCAGTTTATGAGAAACAAGACCTCCCGTGCATGATTCTGCAACAGAAAGAGTTAATTTCTTTTTCGCCAGTTCCTCTGCTACAGCATGTTCAAGTGAACAATGTCCTTCACCGAATATAACATCACCGAGACGGGAACGAACAGCTTTTTCTGTTTCAGACATAAGTTTTTTAGTCTCTCTCTCTGTCTTACCTTTCGCATGAATTCGCACGGAAATCAGGCCGTTTTTAACCCTTGTTCCAACGGAAGGATTATTGTTTCTATCCATAAGATCACCCAATTTTTCGCCCAGAAGAGATTCGGGAATACCAAAACAATTCAACAATCTGGTGAGTATAACGTTTTCGTTTTTCTCTTTAATCAAAGGATAAACAGACTGAAACATAGATTTCATCTCGGAAGGAACACCGGGAAGAGAAATTATTTTTATGCCTTTATAGTCCAGTAAAAAACCGGGAGCAGTACCATGCTCATTTTTTATCACAGTAGCACCTTCGGGAATCATGGCCTGTATTCTGTTAACAGGAGGGACAGTCAAATTTCTTATTTTAAAAATCTGTTCTATTCTCCTGAGGCTTTCTTTATGAAGTCTCAGAGGACAGTCGGAAAATTCAGATATTACTTCTCTTGTAAGATCATCTTTCGTGGGCCCCAGTCCACCTGTGGTAAAAATCAATTCAGACCTTCCGGCGGCAATGGTTAAGGCTTCCTGAATCTGAGAAGCATAATCTCCGACGCAGGTATGATATTTGACATCAATACCGGCAGAGGAAAGCATATCGGAAAGATAAGAAGCGTTTGTATCGGTAATTTCACCGAGAAGCAATTCCTGGCCTATTGAAATTATTTCTGCTACCATAAACTGTAAGCTAACAGTTAACAGTTAAAAAACTATTACTGTTTTTTCCTTATCAAGTATTTTGACCGAATTTTTTAATATAATCCTCTACTGACAGCTCATGTCCTACATCACGTTTTTCCTTTTCAGAGAGAAACCATTTATGTTCCAGTATCTGGCAGTACAGTTCTGCATGAGTACAGTCTTTCTTCAGATCTTTCAATTTGTCCAGAACAGGGGTAAAAAGTTCATTCAACCAGTGAAAAGCTGCCACACTCAGAGGGGTGCTCCTGTTATTCTGTTTGGACAGGTTTACCTTGAGTCCCTGTATTTCATTTATTATAAGCCTGGCCTGCATTTCTTCAGCAACAATTCCGGTAAGACTGTGAAGTAAATCTGAATGAAAACTTCTATCCGAGACAAAAGCTCTTAATTTAAGCCGTTCTCCTGCTTCAGTTGTTTTAATCTCCAGCTCATCCACTGAAAATCCCATGGCATTAAGAGTTCTTACATGTTCCTGAATACGATACTTTTCATCGGGTCTTATGACTTCTTCTTTATTTATTACATTCCAAAGTTCTTCATATCTTTTATGAATATACTCACCTGTTTCAAATATGGGATAATCAGGAGGAAGCTTAGTTATGGCAGCAAGATCTGCAAGGGCACCGCTTATATTTTCTTCCATAATCTCCAGCTCATGTTCACGGAGATTATCGGAAATAGTAGGATGAATTTCAGATGTTTCTGCATCTACGAGATAGGCCTGCAATGCTCCCGCATCACGACGAAAAAGGGCATTGGACAGAGAACAGTCTCCCCAGTAAACACCTGAAAGGTGTAACTGTACAAGAAGCCCTGTTATTGCATCGAGAAGAGACTGTCTGTACCGTTCCAGGCTGGAATGCATAAATATGGAATAATAAGGGAGAGAATATTCAAGATATTTTGTGATTAAAACACTCATATTTCCGTCACAGGTAACCGTTTTAACATGTCCTACGGGAACCACTACGGGAAGCTTTATTTCTTCCATCTGTCTGAGGAGATTATATTCTTTTTCTGCTATTTCTGACGGTAATTCCTTGAGCGCATAAAGAACTCCGTCATAATTGACAAAAACCACTGTATGACGGGAAAGACCGCAGGGAAGTTTTTCAAGACGGGAACAGTGTTTTTCCCATTCCACGAGAGGTAAATTCCAGGGCAGATCCAGGAAATCAGGATGCCCCTGACGGATAAATATATCTGTTTCTTTGAGATTTGATTTTTCATCTATTTGCATTACATAAGAATAATCAATTATGAGAGGAATGTCAAGATTAATGAAGAAAGTAACATTACGATAATTTTAACTGACAGACATCACCGGAGCAGTGACAAATAACCATGAAAATCTGCTTTCTGTCAGGTATCTGATACCATCATTCTCATATAAATTATATACTATAATGAAAGGATTTATTTTATGGCAGTCAATATAAAACTATTAAAAGATATTCCTCTTTTCAGAGATTTAGCAAAAGAAGAAATAAAGCAAATTGCAGAGATTACGGAAGAAATTAACCTGTCAAAAAATTCTTTTCTCTTCCAACAGGGAGACGAAGGGGACTCTTTTTACATCATATTAAACGGGGAAGTAGAAGTAATAAAGGTGTTTTCTAAAAAAGAACAGAAACTGGTAAATATGAGTAAAGGCGCCATTATAGGAGAGATGGCTTTTCTCACAGAAACAAGACGAACGGGAAGTGTAAGAGCTACAGAACAGACACATCTCATTAAAATAGGAAAGCATGAATTTAAGAGACTTGTGAAAGAAGAACATATTGCCGTATATAAACTCGTTTACAGAATTGCCCAGATACTCAGTTTCAGGCTTGCCCGTATTTCAGAACAATTTGTTGACCATTTTGAAACAGACAGTACACCTAAACAAGAAGGTCTTATTGAATATTTCAGGAAATTATTCTCCGATTGATTTTTTTAATTATATTCCTTTACATAGAGAATATATTTATTTTATATCCTGCAAAATATCTGTTTGTTGCAATATAAAATTATTTCCAGAAAGAACAGGTTTTTAATAATTTATAGATAGTTTCTTCAGGAACTCCTTCTATAACAATGACTTTTTTTCCGTTTATTCCTGCATATACATATTTATCCTCAGTAGACCAGAGATAATAATTATTTCCTTTATCCTCAACATGTTCTCGCGAATATTTATTTGTCACAGCTTTATTATAGGCTTCGAAAAACTCTTTCCCGTCTTTCTCGGTATCCCAGAGGCTCATCATAATAATCATGGTGGAAGAACCATGCTGAAAACATTGTATCTGATCGCCTCCCCAGCCGGAAGAAGCTATGGTAGCAGTACTCTTACCTGCAAGTTCTCTGAGAAGAATATAATAAACATATTCTCCCAGAACATCTGTATTAATATGTTTCCATCCCGCCCCCAGGGCATTGGCTATATTATTTAATTCTACATTAACAGGGAGATCTTTATTGTTTGACATATATTTTTCTGGATGCATTATCTGCTCCGATGACCGGGGCATGGCAGAATAAATATTACCGACATGTTTCCATCCGTAATGTTTCACGAAAGACATAATAAAATCTGTACCATATAAATAGGGAAAGGTCATAGTATCGCTTATAACAGGAGGAGCAGTGGCAAGAAGTTTTGCTTCCTCAGAACTGGCATATGGCATCATATCCTGAAACTGAACCATAGAAAAATTGGGCAGTTCATAAATATTAAATCCGTAGTCTTTTATCATATATTCGAGCATAACCATTGTAGCTTCCCCTTCTACAACAGACGTTCTGGCCATATTCACATCAGATCTGTTGTAATCAGGTTTCAGAATTTTCGTAAGATCAAAATACTGATCCTGAAGGGCATGAGTTAATTCATGAGACAGTATGGAAGGCTGCATATCTACAGACATCCAGTCTGCTATATACATGGTTTTATTCTCTGGCACATAAAAACCGGCAATCTGTTCCACATAAAGATCTACAAGAAATTTTCTGTAATCGAAATTCTTCGGCAGAAGCCCCATTTTTATGAGCATCTTACCTTCACCGTCCAGTTTTGACATATTATCAGGATTCTGTAATTCTTTAAGCATAATAGAACGCACTTCATTCTGATTTGTTATTTTTTTTGTAATCTGATGTTTAAAATTAAGGCCCCTTATTTTACTTACTGTCACCATAAGGTCATCTGCAAGTTTTTTTAATTCCTGTGCCTGAGGTTTCTGATTGGTAAGTTGAGCTACCACAGAAGTCTCTTTTGCAAAACAGATAAAACTATTTATAGATAATATAAATATGAGAGATAATATAAATATTTTTTTCAATATAAATCCTCCTTTATCAGTGAGCAGTTATCAGCGAGCAGTTGACAGTTAAATATATAAATTACTGGTCTCCGGTCATCACTGTTCACTGATAACTGCTCACTGTTTCACTACCAGTCACTGCTGAGTTCCTGCAGCTTTCTTTCTCTTTCCCTTATTTTTGCAAAAACTCCCTTTATTCCTTCTGCTCCACCTGATATATTTTTAAGAAGCAATTCTACCAGTTGAGAACTGGTTATTGATTTGAGGGCTTTTCTGCTGAGATATTTCCTCTCTTCTCTGAAATCATCTATTATAGTCTGGCTGTAGAGATAAATATACATCTTCCTTATCCTGTCTTCCTGTAATTCATCTGACAGGCGAAGTTCAAGACATACTACTTTATTATCTATAATTTCAAAATTAAAATAAAGATAGTCGTCAATAAAAATAAGATCATAATTGTTATATTCAAGAGCTTTTGCTACATTCAGAAGAAGTTCTTCCTGACAGGGAAGGGGCAATTTATCAGACGAAAGGTACCGTTCAAGGCTCCTCAGGGATACAATCTCTTCAAGGGTTATTTTCCCCTCTTTTAAAAGCTGTTCCCGCCTGTTCTGCATTCTTATATAGTTATCAATATTGGGATAATAAGTTTTATAAAAATTTTCATAAGAAAAAAGATTGTTCTTTTCACCGTAATGAATACTGGAAAAAACCGGTCTCACTGTTTCTATTCTCACACAATTACATTCCAGGTTATATCTGTAATTCATATTATCCGCACCGTCTCTGTAAGAAAGAAGGGTCTTTTTATGTTCGCTAAGACCTACAAGCCACTGAATACTTATGTCATAGGCATTGGCAATTTCAATAAGTTTATCTATGCCCGGTCTTCTTATGCCTCTCATATAACTTGCCAGAGTGCTTTCAGGTATACCTGTTTTTTTGGACATATCTTCAATATTTTCAAGGTTCTCAGCCTGTAAAGAAACTATTCTATTCTTAATGCTTTTTGCTATCTGTTCTGTCTTTGTTTCTCCGGAATCATCAAATATATTTGTATCTTTAGAATCGGGAAAAATCCTCTCTTCCATAGAAAATCAACTCCAAGCTATTGAAAATGTACCATAATCAATACATTTTAACATTACATTAAAGCTGTGTCAATATTTACAATGACTGCTTTAAAATAGAATTCGGTACCGACAATATATAAAAGTATTTTTAAAATACAAAGTTCCGAAATATTCTATACTCTTTTACATAGAGTAAGTACAAAAAGTAATGTCCGAAAAAGATTAAGTAGCTATTTATACCATTTCGCTATCAATTTTGGTATTATAAATCTCCTGGCTTTGCCTGCCTGGCGCTCCTCCGAAAAAAATCTAAACTGGAACAGGCATATTTGTTAGAGCTTACATCATGCCACTT
>JBEHWO010000015.1:0-40813 GCA_040217695.1 Vulcanimicrobiota bacterium
AATATGGGCAGATCACGGATACAGTGGTCAATTAATCGATTGGGTACAGGTTGCCTGTAACTGGATATTAGATATAGTTAAAAGACCGACAGGGATGAAAGGTTTTGAGGTATTACCGCACAGGTGGATAGTAGAGCGTACCTTTGGATGGTTAAATAAATATCGCCGTTTAAGTAAGGATTATGAATGTTTGACGGATACAAGTGAAGCTATGATATATACAGCGATGATTCGGCTTATGGTCAGGCGTTTAGCAAAAACATAATTATAAAGTTCAACAGGTCGAGAAAAATTCAATAATAATTATTATAAGTGTGTAGAGGGTGGATACTGACAAAATTAATAGTATAATTTGTAAAATTATCAAAAAACGAATAACGTAATACTTCTTAAAGGTCTGAATGGTAGAAAATAACCAATAAGTGAGAAGGGAATTTTACGAAATTTTATCGGTAGGCTGGGATTTTTCCGACACGCTCTAAGGGAAAACCAGGAAACATCTGTTATGGCATTTATTGATCCCCAATCAGAAGAAAGCACAGGAAAAAGAGAAGAATATAAGAAAAACTTCCTTGATCTCTGGGGAAAAGAAAGTCTTAATATACACCTCTGGGGAACAGGTTCTGAAGGGCCTGTCGTAAAAACCGAAGAAGAATGTCATAAAGAAGTCCTCACAAAGACAGTGAAAAATATTGATAAATATGAAAAATCTCTTGGAAACAGAGTTAAAGATATAGTAAATGGAAAAGATGAAATAAAAGAAGAGGTTGAACGATTGAAACAGGAAGGATTTCATGATGGATATGCCAGACTTCTTGCATTAAAGAAATTTTATAGTGAAGAAGATATTAAACTTCTCAGAAGAAGCACAGGAATAGTGTATAATCATCTATATTAATAGCAATTTTATAAAACCGGCAGCAAAATCTGCCGGTTAATTATTTTCATCTATATCTGTCAAAAAATTATACTATCCTACTGGAATTCAAGTTATATTATTGAGGTGAGCATAAATAACACGTATTTGATCTCGTGACGCGTTACGCGTTACGCGTTACGACCATTAAAGTCTTTCAAGGTTCAAAAGTCCCAGATATATGCCTCTCATAAGCTCTGTTTCCTGTGCCTGCCAGCCCCAGAGAACAGGTCTTGCACCTTTCCATCTTTCCTGTATATGATCCTTTAACAATTTGTTGGCTTTATTTATATCCAGCTTCTTTGTCTCATGATAATATCCTGTAGCTCTGAAGGTACAGAATGTACCCTGACATGGCCCCATGGCAAGTCTCGTCAGCCTCCTTACATCACTCAGGGAAAATTTCTCCTTACCTTCCACTGCTTTATCAAGCATTTCCTTTGTAACCCTCTCACACTGGCAGAGCGGTTCTTCTACAGGCATTCTCTTCCACGGGAAAGGAGCTGTAAGATTTTCTTTATCTGTAGTACATGGTTTATCTACACCCAGTTTTTTTGCTATTACATCTACCGTAGCTTTTGCCATGAGACGGTATGTGGTAAGTTTTCCTCCCACGACAGATATAAACCCTTTAAGTCCTTTTTCTTCATGA
This sequence comes from Vulcanimicrobiota bacterium, assembly GCA_040217695.1. Lineage (GTDB taxonomy): Bacteria > Vulcanimicrobiota > SpSt-956 > SpSt-956 > JAKJGF01 > CALARM01. The sequence goes on from JBEHWO010000015.1 coordinate 1,569, forward strand.
TCGATCAATGTGAAATCTCTTGTAGCTTCTCTTCCTGAAGCATCTCCTTCTCCCTGGTAAAGAGGTCTTACACCAGCAAAGGCACGGATAAAACGCATGTCCATAAGACCGGGGATAAAATCTTCACCCTGTTTAATAAGATCTAAAACTTCCTCTTTTGTAGCTTCAATATCATCAGGTTTTTCAGCAGGTTTTGATGTTGTGCCGTACACCGTTACACTGCCGTGAGGAACAAATATATCACCGTCTCCCGGGGGACGGAGTCTGTTTAAAACATAACCTGCAATACGATGATTGAATATGACAAGAACTCCTTTATCAGGAGAAACACTTATATGCTGTCCTGCAAGGGATGACACCGCACCTGTCCATGGTCCTGTCGCATTTATGACAAATTCGGCTTCTATACATTCTTCTGTTCCTCTGTGTTTATCTCTAATAAAAACTCCTTTTACCATATTATTTTCTACTTTGAAATTTTTAACTTCACAGTAAGTTTTCACTACTGCACCGGCTTTCACGGCAGAAAGAACATTTGATGCTGCAAGGGTAAAACCATCTACTGCCGCGTCAGGCACACGATATACTCTGGTTACATCAGGGGTAAGACATGGCACTTCTTTGAGTAATTCGGTTACTGACATTTCAGTTACAGGAATACGTGAAGATGCACATCCTTTAAGCCATTTATCAATATAAGAAGGATCATCTCTTTTAGTGGCAATAAAAACACCGCCTGTGTTTTCAATACAATCGGATGCTATTTCTTTTAAAATCTTATTTTCTCTTATACATTCTTCCGCAGAATGAGGATCTTTTACCGCATATCTGGCACCGCTGTGGAGGAGGCCGTGGAAACGGCCGCTTGTACCTGTGGCAAAATCATTCTGTTCCAGTAATATAGAGGAAATACCCCTTAATGCAAGATCACGAAGTATTCCTGTTCCCGTGGCACCGCCGCCTATGACAATAACCTGATATTTATCTGACATAAACAAAATCTCTCTTTTCATAGTTTTTAAAATAATTATATCACAGATAAAAATATTTTTGACGATATTTTTATTGACCTGAAGATTTTTTTCATTTAAGATATTATATAAATGTGTTAACACAGAGAGTTGTATTTCTATATAACCAGGAGCTAAAATATTAATGAATAGTTTTCGTTATTCAACAAAATCCATTATATTTTATTTATCAGTAGGAATTATTTTGTTTATATTCGGCGCAGGTCTTTTAGCAGTTACTGTAATGACTGTAGTGGACATGAACAAATATACGCCTCACAACCATTACCATAGTAGAGGAAATACCGGTTCAATTTCAGGATGGCTTATTGCTATCGGACTGGGTCTCTGTTATTTTGGCATAAGTAATTTCAGGACTGTTATAAAACATAGATCTACGAAATATGTAGTAAGTGAAAAAGGACTTTATTGTTACGAATCAGGTAATGAATTATTTATACCTTTCGATGTGCTCGGAATCTCGGAGACAGAATTATCTGCCGTTATTTCCGATAGAAGAACAAAAAATATGATTACAGTGACAAATGATCTGGATGATTTCAAACAATTTGTGAGATTACTGAAACGTAAAGGTAAAGGGTAAATATTATATCAGCTTATTTCTATCCTGTAAATTTTAAATATATACAATACAATCACATACACCACATTCTATACAGCTATATTATATACAAAGTAAATTTTAAATATATACAATACAATCACATACATCACATTCTATACAACTATATTATATACAGAATATAATTCATATGGAAAATCTATATTTAAGAAGGCTGTCCATCAATTATCTCTATGGATGTTTCTTCAGGGCCATCATCTTCGTCATCCATAAATATAACCAGATCTTTAGGACTTACATCCATTGCTTCAATAAGTAATTTTTCCGCCGATTTTCCCCATTTAACACCGAAAAGAGTAACCACAAACGAACCGCATCCTTCTCTGTATTTCCTTAAAATCTCTATGCCGGAGCGAAGGGAATCTATTTCCATAGTAGATAATCTTTTATCCGCCGGTTTATAGTTTCTGAGTATTTCTATAATTATTAAAACAACTTTCTGCTTTTTACTCTGTGAAATCTCTTCTTCCAGTATGTTAGAGAGAGGTTTTATAGCGAAGAGTTCCATACGAATAATTCCGTATACTGTATACTTTAACAGTTCCGGAATAACAGAAGTGCCAAGGGAAGAAAAAATTTTAGATATATATTCGGGATAAATTATCTTTTCAAAAGATTCTGTAAGAGGATTTATGACAGAAGTACCTATAGATGAAATAACCTGAGAGGAAAATTCTCTCATAGATTTATCGTTAAAACCTTTAATTAAAATATTCAGAGATTTTAATCCTATCATAGAAAGAACATGACCTGCCCTTTTTTTTACAGGCCAGTGAGGAGAGTCAAAAAATAATTTCTGAAGAGTACCGAGAGAAGATTCACCCTGGTCTGAAAGGACGTGAGAAGCAAATTCACATAATTCTTCATCTTCTTCGGAAAGAAATTTTATTATACAGGGAATTACAGGATTACCTATTTCTTTAAATATTTTACGCACACAATCCCTCAGTTCTTTTCTGTATCTGACTGCTTCAATTAAAGGCATCATGGCTTTCTGGCCTATTTTAGAAAGAGAATATGAAACCCTATCCCTCACAGCAAAATCTTTATCTGACAGGGCATTTATAAGGGGAGGAACTGCTCTGTCACTCATTCTGGCCAGTGTTTACATCACTGTTTTTCCATGATAATAATTATTGCTTTTCAGTAATTTCATAAGATTATCCCTTGCCAGATCCGAGCCTGTTTCACCGAGGCTCTTATGGCATTTTTTGCAACAGACTCATTCTCATCACTGCATGCTTTAATCAGGGCATCAACACTGCAAAGGGAAATCATTAAAAAAATAGATAAATTTACAATAAACTTTTTTTTTCTCATTAAAAACTATTTACAAATATAATATTTTCTGTGATAATATTCATATATAGACTCAAAAGTTTATTCTTATCTGTTCTGAGTAAAGGATATTTTTAACAGTGGGAATAATATAGAAAAAAGAAAGGAAGATATATATGTTAAATAAGTCAAAAAAAGGTATAGCCTTAATAAGTATATTATTAATACTGGTTATTCTCGTTATGTTTATATCAGCCTTCGGGACTATTGTAACGGGAAGTCAGACTTTTGCTGCCAATAATGCTGCCAGAATAATGTTAGGACAGGTAGCGGAAGCAGGTATAGCCTATGTTACTTACAAATTAAATGAAGATCCTGCATGGGCAGAAAGCGGAGAACATGCATTACCCGATCTTAAAGGTAAATTTTATATAACCTTCAATCCAGATGAAGATTATTGTTCAATTAATAATCTCACAAAAATAATATCTAAAACAAGAATTACTAAACCTGAAGGAACTGTTGTACCTCCATATACGGCAGAGGTCATAATAAAAGCGATTATAATGAATGATAATAACAGAAGCAGATTGAGTAAATATTATACAGTTCAACTTGTAAGAGGTGATTTTTTTGATAAACATGTATCTTCGGAGGGCCCCATACTTATACAGGGGCCAAAGCTATATATGGATCCTGGCACTCACGATAAAGGTGGAATAATACAGTCAAATTATGTTGATGATAACACACCGAGTATTTCTTTTATCAGCAACAATGCTATGACAGTTACCATGGGACGGTATAGTTCAGACAGTACAGAGCAAATAAAAGGTTCGATAAGCACACCGGGAAAAATTAGAAAAGATGACACGGTAACCTTTGATCGTGATTATACATTGGATATTGAAGGCAGTAATAAATTACCACAGGGATATATTGATATAAAAGATATGATTGCAAGAGGTACAGGTAGTTCATCATCTATCGAAACATTAGATCCTGGAATTTACAGGATAAACAGAACACCTAACCATGATGATGATACAGATCCATCAAGAGTAACGAGTTATACTTATAATATGACCTATCCTGACAGAAGTACACATGAAAGTGATACATGGTTTAATATCGATGAAAATTCAGGAGATCTTGTAATAACAAAAGACATACAGGTAAATCCAGAAGGGTCAGTTAACAATTTCAATATAGAATTTACTTATAATGATAGACGGGGACAGGATGATTCTGTTGTTACAGATATTGCCTCAAACGAATTTCCTTCAATTCCTGTAATAGAAGGAGACGAAGTAAATACAATAACACGTAATGGTAGAGTAGGGGGAGAAGACGACGATACATCAAGAGGTAGTCAGACAGGTGATGGTCTTTCAGGTGAATATGTATCCAGTAAGAGAGGCATGACACACATTAAGGAAGAGAAACCTTTATCATATACAAAACCATTAATAGTATTAAATCAGCCGGAAAATCTGACACCTGACCTGGGTATAGGAGGGAATATTAGCTCAGACACAGCAGCAAGAACACCTTTTACTACAATATATTCAACATGTGATACATTATTCGGCGGGCAACTGATAGGAACAGGTACGGTTCTCTGTGATGGGAATTTAACTGTAAAACTGGATAAAAACTATGGCGCTCTCGCCCTGTTAAGTACAGATGACCTGAACATAGATGTATCACCCGGAGAGGGCGACAGAATTCATTTCTATGGACTCCTTTATTCCCAGGACGATGTAATTATAGAACCAGAGACCAGAAATGCAATTAATACCGAATCTTCTATATTCAGACCCAATATGGGTGTTTCTATATATTCCGGAGATATGAATAAAACAGATGATTTTAATTTTGGTTCTGTAAATCCTGTGAGTGTAAAAATGCAACTTCCCGGAAAAGATGTATGTTTCAGTAATTATAATGGTTATACCAGACTGTTAGAAGAAACAACAGGATATAATTATTCATTCTCTGTGAAAGTAAAATGTTATTATGAAATGTAGTAAAGGATTAACTCTGTCGGAACTGGTAGTTACCATAGCCATAGCAGGAATATTAATTATAAGTACTGCAGGTTTTTTTGCAAAAGGGCTCGTAGTTTTCAAAAAAAATCAGGCTCTTATACCGGGATACAGCCTTGGAGAACAGCAACTTGAAAAAATGAGAAGAGCCACTTATGATGTCATAAAAAATGATTATGGTCTGAATAATACCAGTAATTTTTCTCTCTTGCGGAATAATATAACCTATCATATGGAAGTGACAACTCGGGTAATATATAAACCTCATTTGAACGGATTAAATATTTCAGACGGGAAAAGTCTTATAAAGGTAAAACTTAATATAAGCTGGGAAGCAATAAAGGAACAGGGAAAAAGAAATATACGTCTTGGAAGTTATATTTATACTGACCGTAACCCTTAAAAAGTGAGAGATTGAAAAATTGTCTTTTCGACTCAAAACTCTCACTTTTTTTATATGAGAATCGTAACGCTTAACACGTGACGGGAGAAACAAATTCTCATTTTTTGTTGTGACCGGATCGGTCATGGCTGTTAATATTTACTATAAAAAGGGGTTCTCATAAAATAATGACAAAATGCTTGAAAAGAAAAGGCCATACATTACTTGAAATGGTAATGAGTGTTACAATATTTTCTCTTATAATGGTTTCAGTTTTTGCTCTTTTAAATATAGGATTAAAAAGCTGGCAAATAGGTGAAACAACGTCGGATGTGCAGAATGCTGCTCAGGTAACAATGGAGAGGCTGAAATCGGAGTTAAAATTATCAAACAGATATTCCTGTATATTTGATAATAATCTGAATTATATAGCCTTTGATTCTGCTCTGAATGAAAAAGGAGAATTTAAAATAGACTCAATATCAAGAACTCCTCTATGGAATGCCTATATAATTTATTTCTGTAAAGCAGATGGAACATTTAAGATTCTCTATAGAAAAAAAATAATTCATCCGGTTGCCGCCGTATCTAAAAGACCTGTATTATATACGGAAAATGTTGATTTCACCATAAATAAAGAAGCGAAAATAATGGCAAAAAGTGTGGAAAAATTTGAAATATCAGACAATGGCGACTTAATAAATATAAAACTTATCTGTGCCAGAAATATAGGAGATAGAAAGTTACCATATGAACAGGATTTTGATGCAGGTAAAATTAAAACCTCTATAGAAGTATTTACCTCTGTATATCCCAGAAATAATTATTAAAAGATTTTAGAAAGAAAAAAATCAATTCAAAGTCAGGAATAATCTTCAACTTTTGTAATTTTTATCTTCTAAGTTTTTTTATAAATATGATCATTCAATATATAAAAAGACGATTATTTAAGAAATTGCTTGACTGTACTTAATAGCTTCAATATAATTAGTGATATATATTTGAAAATAGATTTTATATAAATTTTCAGAATTAAAAATTTTAAGGAGGGAATCGGTGCAAGCCGGGAAACTAACCTTTTATGAAAAGAGATAAAGAATTAAATGCCCTAAAAGAAATGGAACTATTCAGGAAAGCCATAGAAATGGGGGCTTCTGATTTACACCTGTCGGCAGGTTCATCGCCTATAATAAGATTGAACGGAAAACTTCATCATCTTGATTATGCCGCATTGCTTCCTGAAGATGTTCATGAAATCATATCACTTATAACAACTAACTATCAAAAAAGTATGTTTTACAGCGAAACTCCGGTAGATCTGGATTTTACCCTTGAAGTACCCGATCTGGCAAGATTTCGTGTCAATATATTCAAACAGTTAAACGGTGAATCTATTGCTATGAGAGTTCTGCCGAGTGAGATAAGAACTGTAGAAGACCTGTTTTTACCAACCATAGTAAATGATCTGGCAAGATTAAGAAACGGTCTTATACTGGTTACAGGGAAAACCGGTTCAGGTAAATCAACAACCCTTGCCACCATGCTGGAACTGGTAAACAAGGAATATTACAAACATATAATAACAATAGAAGATCCAATAGAATTTGTATATAAACCTAAAAAATGTCTTATCAATCAGAGAGAAGTCGGTATGCATACACCCGATTTCGCTACAGCTTTAAGAAGTGCCCTGAGAGAAGATCCCGATATTGTTATGATAGGAGAAATAAGAGATGTAGAAACTGCCGAAATGGCTCTCAAAGCAGGTCAGATGGGCGCACTTATTCTATCAACTCTTCATACCCGTAATACCTATGAAACCATTAACCGTCTCATAACCCTTTTCCCGGCAGATCAGAGAGCAAACGTAAAAAATCAGTTTGCCGATGTCATTCAGGGGGTAATATGTCAATCTCTCATACCGAGAAGGGATAAAAAAGGAAGAATCGTTTGCTGTGAAATGATGTTAGGAACACCTGCCGTAAAAAATTTAATAAGAGAAGATAAACTTCATTTAATTTACAGCACCATACAGTTAGGTTCTCATGAAGGTATGTGCACAATGGAACAATCCCTTATCAGATTATTAAATCAGGGAATTATAGATCTGGAAGATGCATTAATGATAGCAAACAACAAAAAGGCATTCCTGTCGGAAATTTCTTCCCAGCAGGAGGAAAGTCTTACTAAATCCGAATTAACACTGGAAGAACTCAACTAGAGGTTAACAATGGACAAAAAGGATAGAGATGAAGAAAAAATAGAACAGATGATATTAAACAACTTCTCAAATCCTGAAATGAAGGCACTGATTGATAAAATAGTTTCGAGTCCTGATAAAGAAAAAATAAAGAAAAATATTTTAGAGGGAGGGTTAATTGAAAAATATAAAAGGTTATCTCCTGCACCTCTTTCGCAGGAGGAAGAAGAAATAATAAAAACTATATATCTTTATCTCTGTATGGAAGGGAAAGCAGAAAAAATAAAGAAAATGATGGAAACAACCATAAAAATAACGTCTGTTCCCTTTGCAAGAGGCAGTGAAAAAATGGCGTTTCTTCAATGGAAAGATAAAAAACAGAAACCGCCGAAGTTATTTGAATAGTATTCTGGAAAGATAAAGAAATTTATCAAAATTATTTGAATTATATAAAATATTTAGAAAGGCTTGTCTATATGAGTGATGAATTAGAAAAAATTATTGGTATGATGCGTGATAATGATCCTAAAAACAGGCAGAGAGCGACAAAACTTCTCGGGAATACACAGGATAACAGAGTGGTTCAACCATTAATAGAAGCCCTGAGTGATGAAAATGTCGAAGTAAGACGGCAGGCAGCAGATGCTTTAGGAACTCTGGGAGTAAAAGAAGCTGTTGTACCTCTTATAAAAAGTATGAATGATCCCGATGATTTCGTAAGAGGTATTGTAACATGGGCTCTAGGAAAAATTAAAGATGAAAGAGCAGTGGATAATCTGATAGGAGCGTTAAATGATACGGACTGGTGGGTAAGAAAGAATGCAGCAGAAGCCCTGAAATTAATAGGAGGGGAAAAGGCTGAACAGGCACTGTCGCAACTTAAACAGGATACGGAAAAAGCGACGAAAAAAATTCTTATAGTAGATGACGATAAATTCATTTTGGAATATATTCAGATAAATCTGGAACTGGATGGTTATAAAGTAATAGAAGCTTTTGACGGGGAAGAGGCAATAAACAAGGCAATAGAAGATCGTCCTGATCTTATATTGCTCGATATTATGATGCCAAAGGTTGATGGATGGCAGGTATGCAAGACACTGAAAGAAAATCCAAAAACAAAAGACATCCCCGTTATAATGGTATCTGCCAAAACCCAGGTAGATGATTTCATAAAGGGTATGGATGCCGGAGCTACTTTTTACATAATGAAACCCTTCAGCCCTGTTCAGTTAAGTGATGCCATACAAAAAGCTCTTACAAATCAGCTCGGGTAATCTCTTTGCTTAAATCTGATTTACATTTAAAGAGTGATTAAAACTGCAGGTTAACATGTATATTATACACACTGCACCGGTGTACACTATAAAAATCTATATAGACTGGGAGAAAATACTGGCCGGGAGGTCAGACTTATAAATAATGCGTCGTCCTTTTTATTCAGGCCTCACTCTGATGGCCCTTGGAAGAATAGATATAGCTGTAAAAGAATTTAAAAAAGCTATAAAATTTGATTATTCTGATATAGAATCCCATGCCAATCTTGGAATAGCCTATTACGAACAGGGTAAGCTGGATATGGCATTGAAAGAATTCGCTATATGTCTCGAACTGGATCCTGAATATGAAGCAGCTCTCGGTAATATGGGTAATATTTACAATATTAAAGAAGAAAGAGAACTGGCAATAGAAAGTTACAAAAAATTACTTGAAATAAACCCGAACAGTTATGAAGCATATAATAATCTTGGTCTGACCTATTATGAAATGGGAGATTTTGATAAGGCCAGTGAATATATGGAAGAAGCAGTTAAAATAGATGAAAATCAGGGCATTATTTATAATCTTGGTCTTGTAGCCTATAAAAATAAAGATATAAAGAGAGCAATAGAATTATTTAATAAAGCCTATGAAATGGACTCGCAGAATCAAAATACAAATTTTAATCTTGCCACAATCTACATGGAAACAGGAGACTATGAAAAAGCTGTCAAATATTTTAAAAATTCCGTCATAATAAATGAAAAAGACTCCGTAGCATGGGAGAAACTTGGCAGTGCATATTTGAAAACAGAAGATTATTCATCTTCGTTAAATGCATATAAAAAGGCCCTGGACATAGATCCTGACGATCCGGAAACCCATCAGGGACTGGCAAAGGTTTATATAGCAATCGGAAATGAAAAACTGGCTGAAGTAGCAATTGAAAATGCTATGGCTCTGTCTTCTGACCATACATCATGTCATTACCTGAAAGGTCTTCTCTGTGCTGAAAAAGGAGAGACAGAAGAAGCGAAAGAATATTATAACAGAGCTATAGAAGAAGGCTATAACAGAGGAGATATCCACTCAAGTATGGGAGAATTACTTGAACATGAAGGAAATATAGATGAAGCAATAGAAGAATACGAAAAAGCTATAGAAGCAGGTTCTGTCAGCGGAAATGATTTCTTTAATCTCGGATATGCCTTTTATCAGATATATGACTTTGATAGTGCTATAGAATATTATAAAAAAGCTATAGAGAAAAATCCTGACGATATAACGTTTCATGATTATCTTGGCAGGGCTTATATGGAAAATGGCGAAGATGAACTGGCACGGCAGGAATTTGATATAATAAACAATTCTTTTTCTAATTTTGATTTTTCCGGTTAACCCGGTATCATATATTTCAGAGAATGCTTTAAAATTGTATATTCTAAACCGTCTTCCGTAAGTATATTTATATTATATTTATTGAACCATTGCATTTTACCATAAAGAGATGTATTGTCTAAAAATTTAAATCTAAAAGACATGTTATTTTTTATAGCCTTTACAAAATATTTATCTGTAGAGGTATTCACCCACCGTCTGATAGATTTTTTAGTTATTTTTTCATTATCTTCTGATACATTATTCTGTTCAGATTGTTCCAGAGTCATAAGTTCACCTTATTTCTAAAAATTTCATAAGAGGTAATGGAAATATGTTTGTTAAAAAACTAATAACAGGCATGACCGGAGCCGGGTCACAACCAGATATGAAAATTAACAAACAGTGAAGCATAAGCCTTCACCATGTTCATATAAATTATTTAGATAAACTGACTTTACTTAATTTTTATCTAAATCTTTATTTCAGGCCATCAAAAATGAAAATTCCTATACCTTTAAATTATATCATACAGGGTCATAATTGACAAGAAAACTATGAAAGAAGACTTTTTTTTCGAAAAAATAATAAAAAAATATAATAATTACCAGGAAATAGAATTTTTAAAAAGAATGGCTCCTGCAGGTCTTGAAGATTATGAAGAAATAATAGTTGATAAATACTGTAAAAAAAATGGACATACTCTTGTAATAGGCTGTGGTGCAGGAAGAGAAGCTTTTGCCCTGGCAGAAAAAAATTTGAAGGTCACGGGAATAGATATAGTAGAAAAACTGGTAAGTATCTGTCATAATGAAGGAAAAGAAAAAGATATTAAAGCAAACTTTTTAACTATGAATGGCTGCTGTACCGGTTTTAAAGAAGAAAGTTTTGATTACGTAATAATGTTCGGACAGCTTATATCTCTTATACCTTATAGAGAAAACCGGATAAATACCCTTAAAGAATGTAAAAGAATACTGAAGAAAAACGGACTGGTAATGTTTACAACCCATTCGAGAGAGAGAAATATTAAAGAAAAAATAAAATGGAATATTATAAATTTCATAAGAAAAATAATTTCAGGAAAACTTCAGGAAGGAGATAAAATGGTAACTGCTATAAGTGGTTATAGTCTTTCCGGGGAAAAAATTTTTATGCATCTGTACACACCTCAGGAAGCACTGAAAGATATACAATCATCAGGATTACAGTTGGTAGAATACAGAAGTGCCACTGAAATAGTTAACAATATAAACTGCCCGTCAATGAGAGAAAATGATAAATATATAGTTTATATAGCTACAGGGGAAAAAACGTATAAATGAGGAAAATTTATTCAATCATTAATGTATTTCTGTCAGATTGACAGAATACTGTAATATTCCAGTATTTTTCTGGCAATTTTATCTTCCTCTATATAATAGACCCCTTCTACAATCTGTTTTTTTAATTCCTCAATTCTAAATGACCTGTCAAATGTTCTATTATCACAGTAAGAATCACAATATTTCTGATTATATTTTTTTTGTAAAGACAGGCTGTAAATATCTGTTTTTATAAATTTATTTTTTTTATGATGCACTGTAATAACACCTTATTTATTTAAATATTACCGATGTGAGCATATAACACATATAAACTCTCGTGACGCATAACGGAAGGAATGATTTTATTACATGCTTATGCCCAGGTCAGTAGTTTATTACCTCAATGAATAATATCGACATATATATAAATTACCTTAATAAAATTTTTTATCTTAGAGACTGTAAAGAAATAACCCTTGCAAATTGTCAGAACGGTTATTATCCTCGCGTAACGCGTAACGCGTCACGATATAGACTGTAAATATAATGGAGTTATTTTTTTACAGACACTTAAAGACCGGATTCATATTACTCTAAGTACAATAACAGAGTAATCTCAGATAATATAAAACAATGGAATTCTATCCTTTAATCTGGTATAATAGGAAGTATAAACATGGCAGGACCATCTATTATTGACCGGATGAATTCAGGAAACAAATAGGTTTATCAGTAATTCTATATTAGTTCTAAGAAATATATAATAATACTACTTATGAACTATTAAAATAAACCATTAGATCAATTAATATAATCTTAACAATACAGTATTATATACTATATATATTATGTTAATATAGAAAGGGATAAAAAAGTGGAGGTAAAGGAACTCTGGATAGATTACAAAGAAAAAGGATGTCTTAAGGCAAGAGAAAACTTGATACTGGAATATCTTCCTCTGGTTAAACATATAGCCTACCGAATGTCGATACATTTTCCTCCTCATATAATCATAGACGATATAACCAATGATGGTTTACTTGGCTTGATTCAAGCAATAGACGGATTTAAATATGATAGAGGTATAGAATTCAGCACCTATGCAACCTATAGGATAAGAGGTGCCATACTTGATGCTCTGAGAGCTTTTGACTGGGCTCCGAGAAGTCTGAGAAAGAAAGCTAAAGAAATACAGGACGCTTTTAGTATAATCGAACACAATATGGGACGTCCTGCTAAAACGTCAGAAGTCGCTTCATATCTAAACATGGATATAAAGGATCTGGATACAGTAATGAGGAAAATTCAGGGTCTTACTATTATATCTCTTGATGAATTCATAAATCCGGAAGCAGATGAGAACAGGTCTTTACTTGATATACTCCATAATAAAGAACAAATTCTTCCGGAAGGTTTTATAGAGAAAAAAGAATTAATATCCCAAATAGGTAGTTTTATAGAGCAGCTTCCTTATAAAGAAAAACTGGTTATTACTCTGTATTATTATGAAGAGCTTAATTTGAAAGAAATATCTCATATACTGAATCTGTCAGAATCAAGAATTTCCCAGCTTCATACAAAAGCTATGCTTCGTATAAAAGGAAATTTAAAAAAATATTTACAGAATGATCTATCCGATCAATCTATAACAGGTACAGTTTACAACTAGTAGTTAACCACGATGATTTTAATGTGTAAACCTCGTCATTGCGAGCGAAGCGAAGCAATCCCACTGGTAGAAACCAATCCACGGGATTGCTTCGTCGCTATCGCTCCTCGCAATGATACACATCTCTACTAAGGCCTGTTCAAACAGGACTTACACAAAAAATACAGAAGAATCTGTCATTGCGAGCGAAGCGAAGCAATCCCATTATTACAACAGAAACTGTTGGGATTGCTTCGTCGCTCCGCTCCTCGCAATGACAAAATGCGTAACTCCTGTTCAAAAATAACCCTGTTACACTTAACTGAGTTAATAAATCAGGTGCCGGTTTTGGGGTGATGGGGGCGGGGGTAATATAAATGAAATTTATCAGGATTATAATTTATTTTGAAAAATTATAATCCTGATAATCTTAAGAATCCTTTAACCCGTTCTTAATCCCGGTCTTATTCGGATTTGGTAGAATCAGGCCACCTGGGAAAACTCTCGTGAGATCTGTTTCTGTCAGCATGTCCATGTGTATCATCGTTGTTTCCTGTTGAATTATCTGCACCGGGCCAGCGCGGATATTCTTCCCTCGGTGTCGGGTCGGGGGCAGGTGTTTTAATCGTATGATTTGATACAGTACCGGGCGTTAAGGAAGCCGGAGTTTCCGGATTAATAGAAACCGGTGGCATATCAGGTATAGATGTATCTACAGTCTTTTCAGGTTCTTCTTCTTTAGGAAGAACTATGCTGATATCTTCAGTTCCTTCAGCTCCTCTGCCTACAGAAGCAAAGGATTCACCGCAATTTTTACCTTTAACTTTTACATAAACAGTAATTTTTTCACCTGTAGGAACAGAGGATATATTATACTTTCCATTTTCATCTGTTATACCTACCCATGGACAGTTTTCTACTATGACAAAAGCATCGCTCACAGGTTTACTGTTTTCATCAGTTATAATACCGGAAAGAGAACCTGTTTCATCTTTATTTATTATTTTGAATTCTTTCTGAGCACTTATATCGCCATAATTTGCTTTAACAGTACCGTTGCCAATCTTTGAAGATATAAAAAATCCATCTACAGGATTTATTTCCCCTCTATCACCTTCATAGGCCCAGTCCAGTTTAGGGGTTTCTATAATTTTACCTTTTCTGTCATAACAGATTGCTTTAAATTCTATCACAGCTCCAACGCCTATTACAGGATTTTCAGGGTATATTTCCATTTTACTTACAGCACCGAGAGGATAATCTCCGGTAAATAATAAAGGTGCCCTGACAGGTGAGAATCCATCTGCTGAAACGACTACAAAATACGGCCCTCCTTCACCTTTATATGGTATACCGTTTAATGAAAACCCTCCATCCGAAGCAGTAACAGAAGAAATAGTAGGATCATTTTCCACCATCACTTTTGCTCCTGACAGTGCCATATAACCTTCAGGAATATTTTTTGATTGCATTACAGCCAATTTCGACAGATCATTCCGGGATTTTTCTTTTCCGGAAGGAACATACACATACCCTATTAGAGAACCTGTAGTGACAGGTACGGAAGAAACATCTTCAGCAGGCACTGCATTAGGATCCTCTTCTACAGGAGGTGGATTGGAGGTAGCCATAATATCAAGGCTTTTTTCCTTCCATTTTTCAAGTTGAACAGGAGCACTTCCAATAATTACGTCATTTTTTATAACAAATAATGTAAGAGGCTGCTCGGAAGGCACATCAAGAAGAGAGTATTTACCATCTGCATCTGTTACTGACATTAGTCTTGTTCCCAAAACAATTATCTGCCCTCCCTCTACAGCAGAACCTGACGGAAGTGTTACTTTTCCGGTAAGGGTAGATGTATTGGCATTTGCCGGGTCAAGGATAGTAACCTCTGTATTTGCCGAATAGGTACTGCTTGCAGCTACAACCCTGATAATGCCTATTTCATCTGCATTTAATAAACCTGTATTCGTAACTTTACCCAGTTCTCTTTTTTCCTGTTTATCAGTATTTATTACAGACCAGTTTACTGCAGCGAGAGGCACAAAATTACCGACAGGATCTTTACCAACTGCCATAAATGGCATGATATCACCTTTAGTTACAAAAGCTTTTTCAGGAATAACCTTTAACGTATCAATTGCTACAGTAGAAGAACTAGCAGCAGCTACAGCAGTTAACTGTACAACAGGCTGAAATCCTGAAGCACATATTAACATCTGATGTTCCCCCGGATTGAGGCCAGTAATACTGAATTTGCCTTTTTCATCGGATTTAACTCTTGTATTTCCTATACTTACCACAGCATTTTTTACAATCTGGTAACCTTCCGGAGGAGCATCCTGCTCAAGAGCTATCAAACCTGTAGCCAGTCCGCCCGATCCGTTTACAGGTTTAACAGGCGCATATATGTATCCGGCTTTAGTGACTGCAGTGGCTTTACTTTCATTCCCTGTATCTTCTTCGTCACATCCGAGTGGTATTAAAGATAATATTATCAATAAAACAAAACTTATCACAATCAGAAATCCTGATTTAAACATCATTACTCACTCCTTAATTTGTTATTCAATATCAGCTATCAGCTTTTTTGATTAATAATTTAATAAATTATTTAGATAAACCGCCTCTACTTAATGTTCATCTAAAGTTTTATTTTACGCCATTAAAAATGAAATTTCCCATACCTTTAAATTATTTAGATAAACCGCCTCTACTTAATGTTCATCTAAAGTTTTATTTTACGCCATTAAAAATGAAATTTCCTGTACCTTTAAATTAACATTCCTGTACTCTGTAAATATATAATATTATAACAACTATTAATTTGTAACGCAACAGGATTTTACTTTGCAAATTTGATACCAGATTTTAAAAATTCAAACAAAAATCCCTGGAATCTATAAAATCAGTTAAATATTTTTTCCGGGGAAGAAGACAGAAGCGTTTCATAGACGGAAAAAAACCTGCATTTATACTGTGATTCAAGGATATTTACCCTGGTATCCACAAAATCATATACAATTGCATCTATTTTTCCTTCACATGGACGCTGTATTCTTCCTATAGATTGTTGAACCTTTCTTTTTGACCTGGAAGGACATGTAAGAAATAATCGATCCAGAATTTTCCAGTCAAGACCTTCTTCGGCAAGTCTGGATGTTGCAAATATAGCATTAAGTTTTCCTTCGTTTACAAGGC
This sequence comes from Vulcanimicrobiota bacterium, assembly GCA_040217695.1. Taxonomy (GTDB): domain Bacteria; phylum Vulcanimicrobiota; class SpSt-956; order SpSt-956; family JAKJGF01; genus CALARM01. Next base: position 17,926 of record JBEHWO010000015.1, read on the forward strand.
TAACTATCTTTGTTCGGTCACTTCTGGATATATCTCCTGTTAAAACTGTACATCTGGATTCAGGATATAAAGTTTTTAAAAGATTATTCAATTCATGACAGTGTTTTACTCTATCGGAAAGAATAAGACAGTGATGGCCTCCTTTAATTTCATCAATAAGCGTATTAATTATAAGAATATTTCTCTTTTTATTTTCAGTTAAAGAATCAATCATAGAAGTAAAATCATCGCGATATTCATAATAAAAATCCGTATTCACTCTTTTTAGAGATGGCGTTACCAGATTTCCGTCTGCAGAGAGATCTTCCTGAGTAATTTTAAAAACAGTATAACCTATCTGGTAGTACATAAGCATTCCCATCCCGTCAGCTCTGTAAGGAGTGGCAGTAAAGCCGAAACGATAGTATGAAGGAAACTGTTCTATAACCTTCATAAAAGAATAAGCAGGCGTATGATGTGCTTCATCCAGGATAACCAGTCCGAAATGTTTTATAAAATCAGAACTAAGATTTCTTTTGGAAAGAGTCTGTACCATACCGACTGTAATATATTCTCCTATTTTCCAGTTATTATTTCCTAAAAAACCGATCTTATCACCGGGAATGTTGAGAAAATGTTCTATCCTTTCGATTGCCTGTTCCGCAAGTTCTTTAGTATGTACAAGCCATAAAGAATTCTGTCCTGATCTTGCTATTATTTCAATTCCAACAACAGTTTTACCTGCACCGCACGGAGCTTCTATTATTCCCTGTTCGAATTTAATAGCCCTTTCAACAGCAGGAATCTGATATGGTCTCAGCTTAATGGTAGAATAAAATTTAACAGGTTTATTAATTATTCTTAAATCCATTATTCTATAAGGTAAATTTATAGTTTTCAACTCTTTTAAAAGAGAATTTTTAAAACCCCGGGGCAACACAAGCCAGTGTTTGCAATTTTTCCAGAATTTTATTACTTTCGGAATATTACCGGTCCAGAAACCCATTTTTTTATTTTTTAAATAAACCGGATTATCTACCGTCAATCTCTTTTTTATATTTTGAACAATATCTGAAGAGATAGTTTTTATATTTACTGATATATTTCTGCCTATAACGATTTCTGCAGGATCTTTCATAAAAACAAATTAAATAATTAACTCCTTTAAAAAATTTCAGCAGACAGAGTAGCCTGCTCCTCCGTCGATAACGATAGTTGCTCCTGTAATATAAGCTGCCTTTCTCGAAGAAAGAAATACTACAAGTGGAGAGATTTCTTCAGGTGCAGCACATCTACCTAAAGGAATGGAATTTGCACTGTAAATATTAATAATATCCTCAGAAGTCATACCTGTATTATCAGATAGGATATCGGAAAATTTATCCCACGTTTCTCCTTCTACAGCACCGGTACATACACAGTTAACCAGAATTTTGTATATTGCCAGTTCTTTTGATAACGTTTTCGTCAGATTCATAACAGCACTGTTGTAAATATTATAATAAGCAAGGTTAATACCGGGTTCTTTGCCTGATAAAGAAGAAATATTTATAATTCTCGGGTCATTACTTTTTTTTAACCATGGAATGGAACCTTTTATAAAATAACAGATACAGGAAAGATAATTTTTCAGTATATTCAATCCATCGTCTGAATCTGTATGAAAAAAAGGGTTAAAAAGGATTATGTTATCTATGTTATTAATTAATATATCTATAGAGCCGAATTTTTCAGCTATAGCACTTAACGTCTTTTCAACCTGATATTTATCTGTTTCATCCAGAATAAATCTGTCATAATTAGGTGAAAGATCTTTCGGAAATCTATGGGAAGAACTGTCCTGTCCGGAACAGAGGGCAAGATTTACACCTTCATATGCCATTTCTATAGCTATAGCCATGCCAAGCTTGTTATCAGAATGTGTAATTACAGCTGTTTTACCTTTTAATTCCAGATTCAAAATTATAACCTCATTTATTTTTTACTGTGGTGAGCATAAATAATACATATTTTCTCTCGTGACGGGAGGAAAACTTTTATTATATGCTTATCCTCGGGTCAGTAAATTTTCAACAAATTTTTTCCCGGAATATGCAGCACAGATTATTTTCAGACAATCTCTTTATCCCTGAAAAATTTATTTTTAACAATCTCTCTGATTTTCATTCTAACCAGAAAATCCGTCATAAAATCAACTTTTTTAAAGTTTGGATTAGTTTTTTCCAGATTACCTTCTGCTTCATTCCTTAATAATTTTTTCTGGCTTTCATCCAGGGTATTATAATATTCATCCAGATAAAGACCTTCATCTTTTTCAAGTTCTTCTTTTCTTTTTATTTTTATTTCCCTTATCTGCTGTTCTTTTTCATCTTCTTTTGTATTTTCCTTTGCATACATTGCGTCTCTTGCTTTTAGTGCCTGATCTATACAGTGAGGAACCAGATCAAAGGATTTCGGCGCCGCGCCATATTTATTTTCAACCGCCCAGTCTGCAGCAAATTGGATGTCAGCAAAAGAAAAACCGTCTTTCAGTAATTCATTTACTTTTCTTTCTCCACTTTTCTTTTTCTCACTCGATGCCCTTTGGTTAAGTTTTTTATAAAAATTTTCTATGATTTCTTTTATTAAATATTCTCTTTCTTCCGGAAAATTTTTTATTAAATGCTCTCTCTCTTCCGGGGGAGAATAGGGGGGGGGATCCCATGTTTTTAGAGAGAGAGTTTTTTTATATATATTGTATTTAATGGGGTCAAATTTGGGTATACCGCTAGAATCTATAGGTAACTTTTGGCTTAAAATATCGTTTTTGTTATCTATATAATCTGGAGGTATACCCAAATTTGGTATACCTCCATGCTTGGGTATACCGGATTTGGGTATACCGGATTTGGGTATACCAATTTTGGGTATACTATTATATTCTATAGGTTGAATATCCTCTTCTTTGCTATATTTATCAGGTGTATCAATTTTGGGTATACCAATTTTGGGTATACTAATTTTGGGTATACTGTTATATTCTATACCAATTTTGGGTATACTATCCGGTAATATACCTGATATGGAACCACCTATAATTTCTCTTGGAAGTAAAACCTGATATATAGTTCCATCCTGATCCCATGCGAGTTCTTTTATATAATTTTTTTCCTTCAGTTCTTTAATAGATCTTACAATAGTATTTTTAGATAGATTTGTTCTATCTGCAAGGGTTTTTCTTCCAATTCTGCAATAAGGTTTATTCCAACCGTGAGATAATCTGTATAAATGGAGATATATTACTTGAGCCGATGCTGATAGATCACTGCAGAGTTTGTCGAAGAAAAAATTATCTACCATGGTAAAAAAATCCTGAACCGGTTGATAATTTTTTCCAAGATATTCAAGAATTTCTTCAACAGGTATTTCTTCCTGAACCGTTTCTTTCGGTTCTATTTTATTTATACCCGGAAGGACTGCTATTGGAGAAATATTTGAAAGAGGCAGGATATCAGAAGACTCAGGTTGTTTTTTCTGAGCCATTTCCTGATCTCTGTGTCTTAATATACTCAGAAGTCTGTTTTGTATCCTGTTATCAGGATCCTCCCTTTTAATCAAATTTCCATACCTCCGAGGAAACTATTTTTTCTATGATATCGGGAGTTATGAGACTATTTTCTCTCCCCTGAAGTACTAAATCCATAAGGGCGTTTTTACATATTTTACATATTTTTCTTGGCTTCCCTTTGCTGTATTTGAACAGCAATTCATAGGCTTTATCTGAAAATATCGGCTTTGTTTTTACATCCAGTCCTGCTTTTTCAAGCCTGTATTCTACCATTCTTTTTGTGTCATCCAGGTTTAACGGATTTAATACGTATGAAACAGCAGTTCTGTCAAGAAAACTTCTTTTGCGACGAATTTTCGGTAAAAATTCCATTTGAGCAAAAATTACAATGTTAATAAGGAAAAAATCAGGAGTTTGATAATTTAAAAATACTCTCAGTACTTCCAGAAATGTGGGAGTTAATTTCTGTCCTTCATCTATGACAAGTGTTACTATTTTATTGTCATTTACTCCCTTGTCGTAGAGGTAATTTTTTACACTTTCTTTAAAACCTATAGTCGATCTCATTTCAGTTTTTATATCATAAAGACTTGCAAGTTTTGACAGGAATTGAAATTCCGATTTAAAAGACGGATCGTAAACTGTTCTTATTATATATCTTTGAGAAGGATCTGTAGATAAAAGGGTTTTTAAGGTTTCCATTAATGTAGTTTTTCCTGTGCCTATATCTCCCAGTATAATATTAAGTCCCTGTCTTAAACGCACTGAGATTTCCAGTCTTTCCAGACATTCTTTATGTTCTTTAGATGGATAAAAAAAATAAGGATCAGCAGCCAGATTAAATGGCTCAACTTTTAGTCCTAACAGTTCATAGTACTCCACATTATTATCCTCCAAGCATATGCTGTATTTTTTTTATAGAGTATCCTTTTTGTCTGAGTTCTTTGATTCTATTCAATCTTTCCACTACCGAGTCATTAAAAATCCTGTATTCTAAATCTGGAATTCGTGAGGTTTCTTTAATAAGCCCTATATTAAGATAATAGTTTAAAGTATCCTTTGAAATCCCTGTCTTACTTGCCAGATTACTGATCAGGTACATCTTATCTTGCTCCTTTTTAATTTTTATAACACTTTTTTACTCCATACCCGTATAGGAATTTTGACAAAAAAAAAAAAAATCCTTCATGAAAAATTCATATTTATAAAAAAATTTAGAGTTCAGATTTTTTTCTGAACTCCAAACCTTACATGTCAAGTTGTAATTGGGTTTCAGGTGTCGGGTTTATAATTATTCAACAACCGGAACCAGGCATCTGTATAAATCAGATTTTTACGCCATAATTTAAAGGTATAGGAATTCTCATTTTTAATGGCGTAAAATAAAGCTTTAAATGAAATTTAAATAGAGGCAGTTTATCTAAATAATTTATTCTACCTGTGATGCCACTATTGCTACAGTATCAACTATTTCTTTGTAAGAACAACCTCTTGATAAATCACTGCATGGTTTTGCAAGTCCCTGCAGTATTGGACCGATAGCCTGTGCTCCTGCAAGTCTCTGAACGAGTTTATAACTTATATTTGCTGCATTCAGATCGGGGAATATTAGAATATTTGCCCTGCCTGCCACAGGACTTCCCGGAGCCTTTTTACTTCCAACAGATGGTACAAGTGCTGCGTCTGCCTGCATTTCACCGTCTACATTCAATCCTGGTTCTCTTTCCTTTATTAATGTTAAAGCATTTTTTACTTTATCTACCATGTCATGACTTGCACTTCCGCATGTTGAAAAAGAAAGCATTGCCACTTTCGGTTCCCAGTCAAGCAATATTTTCCCTGCTTTGGCCGATGATATAGCCATGTCGGCAAGCTGTTCCGAAGTTGGATTTGGTATTACGGCACAATCAGAGAAAATAAATACTCCTTCTTCTCCGTATTTCGAACCAGGTATTACCATGATAAAGAAGCTTGAAACAGATTTTATTCCGGGAGCAGTTTTTATTATCTGAAGTGTGGCTTTCATTACATCTGCCGTAGGGCTTGCCGAACCTGCAACAAGACCATGGGCTATCCCCTCTTTAACCAGCATGGAACCGAAATATAATGGATGAACTATTGTTTCCATGGCTTTCTCCTGGGTCATACCTTTAGCTTTTCTTAATATATAATATTCTTCTCCATATTTGTTTATATCAGGAGATTTCTCAGGATCTATAACTGTTACTCTGTTTAAATCGAGAGAGAATTTTTCCCCTGCTTTTTTTATATCTTCCTCTTTGCCAAGGAGTATTAATCTTGCCAGTTCTTCCTCAACAATATCTTTTGCTGCCTGAATTACTCTTTCATCCACTCCTGCCTCAGGTAGAACAATAGTGGTTTTTTTACTTTTTGCTTTTTCATAGAATTTTTTTATAAGCTCCATAATAGTGCACTTTGAATGTGCGATCTCCCCTTTCTATTTTAAATTTTTTATATACTTCTTAGCGGATTATTGTTTTTTTACGTTCTAAAATAATATCCAATTTTAATATTTCAGATGGAATTTGTCATAATAGAATCCAGTTTGATTTTTATATAATCATTATTATCTTTTTTAATTATGTCACTTATTGTGCCAAAATTAAAATCATCAATGAGTCTGTTAAACTTGTCTTCACATTCTTTTAAATTTACATAATGAGCAAATTCTTTTGCCCATGGCAGTTTAACCTTCGGGTGTTCCACATCCATTTCCCAGCTGTGAAGATACGATATAGCGGGAATATTACTGTTATTTAATTTTTGAACCTCTTTTTTTATTATATTATAAGGTAAGAGTCTCATAACCCAGCTCCCTGTAAAAGGTAATTGTCCCATAGGAGATTTGAATGTAGAAGGTGGGAATATATGTAAAAGCCCATTGTCTGTTTCTACCTGATGGGGAAAAGGAAGGGCTTCCGGATCTCCTATTATCCATGAAGGAGTCACGCTGGAATCATAAATTAATCCTTCTTCTTTTATTATATTAAGAGCCCAGTAGCTGTCTTTTCTTATAGACCATTCCGGCGCTCTATAACCTGATATGTTCTGGCCTGTTATATCTTTCAGTATATCTATGGATTTTCTCAAGTCTTCTTTAAACTCTTTATAAGTAAGTCTGTATACTGTTTCATGAGAATATCCATGTGTTGCGATTTCATGGCCTTCGGTAAATATTGTTTTTACCATATCAGGGTAAAGTTCGGCAATATAACCTAATATAAAAAAGGTTCCCTTTATCTTTCTTTTTGAAAGCATATTTAAAATTTTTTCTGTGCCGATATTTACTCTGCTTTCTAATTCATTCCACATTGCCGGGGAAATAAATTTTTCAACTCCGCAGATATGATACCAGTCTTCGACATCTACAGTAAAAGCATTTAACACGTCCATATATAAGCATTGTTACTACAATCGCTTGTAATAACTTTATTACTTTTCCTCTCTAATAAGGAGTTGTAAGGAAATAACTATATCATATTTACAATCGTGACGTCTGGCGCGTTACGCGTCACGTGAAGATACTAATCGTTCTAATAATTTGACTGAGTTATTTTTCTTACAATCCTAAGTAATTATTTATCAGCAGAAATTGTCTGACTGACGGGTAGATCTCTTAAGTTTTATTCTGTCAAAATTCCAAGTTTGAGAAACAGATGTTTTCTCATGTTTTTATCATAAAGAAATGTAAGTCCTGTTAAGATTGTTCCAATTACAGGTAATGGATCTTCCCTGGAAAATATTGCATGAGTCGTATCCTTTGAAAAGAAATTAAAAAAACCCGGTTTTAAGTTTAATCTGTCTGGATTGGATATAAAATTAAGTATATCTCCCGGGAGAATCCATCTAAATTTTGCACCTATTTTATAATCCTTTATTTCAGGTATTTTCTCATTTTTTGCTACTTTATACAATAAATATGGGAAATCTATTCCCGAATATATGGCAAGCTGCAGTGATCCCCAGAACCTTGGATTAATTTCCATTAAATAAGGTGTATTATCCCTCGGATCAACCTTGAACTCTACCATAGCCACTCCATACCAGTTTAGCTTTTTTAAAAGCTCTATGGCAAGCTCTTCTACCGAGGGACGATGGCAACTTTCACATAATGTACTTGCCCCTCCTGTTACAGGATATTCCCTTATTCTTCTATGGGTAAAAGAAGCAACTAGTTTTGATTCCCTGTTGAAAATAGCCGATACTCCGATTGCTTCTCCCCCTGACGGAATACGTTGCTGTATTAAAGGAAAAGGAAATATTCTGTGAACTTTTATATATTCCCTCTCAAGTTCATGTTCGTTATCTATATATAATACTCCTTTAGAACCGGAACTTTCTTTTGGTTTTATTACAACAGGATATTTAATTTTATTTTTTAGAATATTTATTTCATTTAAATTCTCTATTGAGTAAGTTTCAGGGCATGGAATACCATGGGTTGAAGCAAACTTCATAAGTGTTCCTTTGTTTATTGCCAGGGAAAGGGTATTTTTGTTTACTAAAGGTATGGATATTTTTTCAGAGAGAACATTCATATTATTGAGTATGAGGTTTATAGTATCTTCTTCCATGGGAAATAAAACAGAGTGTTTATTGTTTTCTAACTCTTCAACCAGAAATTCTATGAATTTTCCTGGCTCTGACTTTACGGATGGATATCTGATTTTTCTATTGCAGTAATTGGAAAAAAGGGCACATGCAAGTCTCGTGCTTTCTCCGCAGCTGACTTTTATGCCGTGCTTTCCGAGAGAACGCACTACTGCAAGAGTTTTATGCCATTTGCCGTCTGTTACAAATACGCCTGACATGATTTACAATTTTAATACCTCTTCTTATAAAGGTTTCTGTTAATTTGTTTAAAATTTTGGCAAAATGCCTTTTTTTCTTAATTTTTCCAGATGAGTCTTGAAGTCTTTTTCCAGTGTTAAATCTTTATTTTTTTTTGTAAGATTCAGCCCTAGTTTACAGGTATTTGCTGTCTCCTGATCATTGCCGTCAACACTATAAATATGTGCCAGAACAGCATAGGTTTTTATATAATAAGGGTCTTTCTTTAAGGCTTCTCTGCACAGTTCTATACAAGCAGCTTTTTTTTCTTCATACTTTTTTTTATATTCTTCGTCATTACGGTCGTAAGTAGCAAGATTAAAACTGAGAGATTCAGCTTTTTTTATCAGAGAAGGTACTTCGTTTTCCGATATATTCTTCTTCATATAATATATACCTATGATTATACCTGTAATAATTAAAAATATTATAAAACCAAATACAGGATAGGGCAGATTTGCTTTTTTCTCGCACCCGGGATGAAAATAAGCTTTTTCTTTTATCGGAGCTGTTGCATTATAGCTTAATTTACTTATGTCATCCGGTGTATTACAGTAATGGCATATTTTTATGTATTTTGTTGTATCATGGTCACATTTTGTACATATATGTCTCCATTCTTTAGTTACTGCTTCCAGGTCTATCTGTCCTTCTATAAGTTGTTTTCTTATTTCAACAAGTTCTACTTCCATAGGTGCTTTACATATAGGACATGGATGAAGAATAATAGTTTTTGGTGTAATATCCATAGGTTTAATCTCCTTTATTTATGGAAGAGTTTCTCTCAATTCAAAATATTATATCATATATCTATTTATAATAAAATATCCCTTTTTTTACTTTAAAAAGGAATTTTATTTTTTTTAAAGAAGATTATCCCGATAATGAAAAGTTGATTGGTGACAGGTAATAATATTTTACGGGAATAGAGGAAAATTATGGAAGAAAAAATTAAATTACTAAAAAACAATAGCATTTTTACAGATTTTTCTGAAGATGAATTAGATAAACTTTCTCATTTTTTTGTCAGAAAGAGTTTTTCTGATAAATCTATCATCTTTCGTGAAGGAACTGTAGGAAGAGAACTTTTTTTAATTGAAAACGGTTCAGTGGCAATAACAAAACAGGTAAAAGAAGGAACTGATACTGTAATAGCAAGATTTGGTAATGGAGATTTTTTTGGCGAGCTTACAATGTTTGAAGATTTTACCCGTACTGCTACTGCCAGGGCAGAGGGGAAGACTTCTCTTCTGGTTATTAATCATAATGATTTACTTAATATGCTGGAGAAAGATTCCAGAATGGCTGCAAGATTTTTTATGTCGCTACTTAAAATTTTATCACAGAGAATAAGACAGACCAATCTATCTCTAAAAGAAGCTATTATATGGGGATTTGAAGCTATGGGATACAGTGATTGAATTTTTTTGAGTGAGTAGTGAGTGGTTAATAGTGAGTGGGAATAATCCTGTCAATTCATTGTTCACCATTCACTACAGTATTATCATATTTTCCAGGCCTGATTTTGCTTCTTTATTACACGGTTCGATTTCTATAGCTTTATTAAAAGCTCTTACAGAGGCTTTCAGGTTTTTTTGTTCTCCGTATAATCTTCCTAACCTGACATAAACATCTGCTATACCGGGTGATAAGGACAGAACTTTTTCATAATTCTTTATGGATTCTAATATGTTTTTCTCTTCTTCATATATTATTGCAAGATTATAATATGCCGAAGTTAAATTCGGATTTACTTCCAGAGCTTTTTTATATGCTTCTATAGCTTTTTTTGTCTGGTTTAATGTTTTGTACATATTACCCATATTACAGAAAACCATAGGATTATTACGATTTATCTGGATAGCTTTTTTATATTCCTCGATGGCTTCTTTAGCTTTTTTCTGATTTTTATATATATTTCCAAGTTTACTATGGGCAATCTCCAGATTTTTATCCAGTTCCAGTGATTTTTTATACAGTATAACTGCCTCGTCTATTTTCTTTAAATCAGTATAACACTGTGCTACATTACAGTATAACATAGCTTCATTTTCATTTGATAGTAAGGCTTTTTTATAAGCTTCTATAGCTTTTTCTATTTTTCCATCTTTCTGGTATATTTGCCCTATATTAAAAAATATATTTATTATTTGAGGATTAAGTTCCAGTGCTTTTTCATATAGTTCCAGTGCTTCTTTCCACATATTCCTGTCAAAATGAATATTCCCGAGTTCTACATAAGATTGAGCAAATGTTTCATCCAGTTTTATCGTATATTCAAAATATTTCTTTGCTTCATCCAGGTTTCCGAGTAGATAACAGGTTTTTCCTGTATGATAATTTATTAAAGGTACATCCGGATTTATATTCAAAGCATCCATATATTTTCTGGATGCTTCTTCAATAAGCCCCTGTTTCTCATATAATAATCCCAGTCTGTAATAAACATCTGTCAGATTTGGATCCAGATCGATCATTCTGTTATACATAGTAATAGCTTTTTCTGTTTGATTGGTATTCTCGTAAATTATGGCAAGGTTATTGTAAACCATTATATTATCAGGTGATAATTTTATTACTTTTTTATAGTGCCCTGTTGCTTCTTTAATATTATTTTGATTTTTATAGATATTTGCCAGTTCGAAATGTGCTTCAGAAATGGTCGGATCTAATTCCAGTGATTTTTTATATTCTACTATGGCTTTGTCTAAATCCCCCAGATTTTTATAAGCAGAACCGAGTCCGTAATAGGCAAAAGCCAGTTTTGGCTCTGCTTCTATAGCTTTTTTATATTCCTCCATGGCAGAAGAGTATTCCTGTTTTTCTTCATAAGCTGCTCCGAGTCTGTAATAGGCCAGGGCAAATTTTTGATCTAATTCCAGTGCTTTTTTATATTCCATTATGGCTTTAGACAATTTTTCCTGGTTTTGATATATAAAGCCAAGGCTGCAGTGAGCAGAAGCATTTTTAGGATCTAATATAATTACTTCCTGGAATTTTAAAATCGCTTCCTCATATCTTCCCTGTGAAGAATAGGCTATTCCCAGTCCGTTATGAGCTGAAGCCAGTTCCTGATCGAGTTCTATTGTTTTATTAAAAATTTCTATAGCGTTTTCAAAATCTTCCAGTTTTAAGTATATAGCACCGAGTTTATTATAGGCCGAAACCTTTTCAGGAACGAGCTTTATCATAGTATTTAATATATCTATTGCTTCTTTTATATTATCAATATTTATAAGGCATGTACTTAATATGTCATAAGTTGATACGGATCTGGGGAGAATAGTTATAACTTTTCGAAATTCTCCTATGGCTTCTTCATATTTTTCCTGATTATAATAAATCATACCAAGATCAAAATGGGGTGAAGCCAGTTTTGAATCCAGGTTTATAGCCTGTAATAGCTCCAACATTGCGTCCTGGATATTTCCCTGTTTTGTATAAGCCTTTGCTATACTGTTATGGGCTATGGCAGAGTCGGGATCAATTTTTAAAGCCTTATTGAAGTATTCCATTGCTTTTTCCGGATTATCTTCAGTCAGAGCAATATTGCCCAGACCTACCAGGGAATAAATATCTTCCGGATCAATTTTTAATGCTTTTTTATGGTATTTTTTTGCTTCTTCATATTTACCCAATTTACAGCATGTATTTCCGAGTGCATTAAGACTATATATATCTTTTGGCATATTTTTTACGGACTTTTCAAACTCTTCTATGGCTTTTTCAAAATTTTCTTCTTTATAATATATATTTCCCAGATTATAATGTACTTCACCTTCTGAAGGGTCTATACTTAAAGCTCTTTCGTAATTTTTTATAGCCATATCAATCTGTTCTTTATGTTGATAAATTCTGCCGAGCCGGAATAGAGCTGTTGTGTCTTCTTTACCACTGGCAATTATTTTCTGGTATTTTACAAGTTCTTCATCAAGATTGTACAGATTGGGATTATAGAAGGAGGTTGACTTTTTTTTGCGTGGCACAAGGTCCCGTAATTTATCAAACATTTAGTTAATCCTCTCTTGATGAAAATATGCTAAACAATTCAATAAAACTACGAAAAATCCTCTTTTGTCTTTAAAAAGAATGGTCTGTAGATTTTTAGGTAAATTAATATTATATTGTTATTATTCTTTAAAGATAATATACTGGTATGACGATAAATAATATAATATAATCTAAAATTATGAAAATAACTATAAATTTTTATGTTAAAACTATAAAGTCGGCAGGTGTAATTAATGGAAATAAAAATTTTAATAGTGGAAGATGAAAGAATTGTAGCAATGACTATGAAAAAAATGTTAACTAACCTGGGGTACAGGGTAATTGCTATAATTTCTTCAGGGGAAAAAGCTCTGCAGAAGATTTTAGAAGAAAAACCATCTTTAGTGCTTATGGATATCAGGTTAAAAGGTCCTATGGATGGAATAGAAATTGCTCAAAAATTAAACAAATTTTATAATATACCTGTAATATATATTACTGCCTATGAAGATAAAAAAACCTTTGAAAGAGCAAAATTAACAGCACCTTTCGGATATATTATCAAACCCTTTGATGAAAAAATACTTCATATGACTATAGAAATAGCACTTTATAAATATCAGCTTGATATAACCATGAAAGAGCAGGCCATTAACAGGGAAAAAGAAAAGTATCGTTCCAATCTGGAAACGATTTTCAGCTGTCTTGAAGAAGGAATAATTACGGTAAATAAAGATATGAATATATCAGAAATCAATACTTCCCTAGAAAAAATATTTGGTTTATCCCGTGACATTATAGGTAAATCTTTTTCTTCTTTTATCTGTGATGACAGGTTTATCAGTATATTGAAGGAAACCCTTGCAAAGAAAAAAAATATTAAAGTAAATCGTATAGAAGTGAAAGATAATAAAATTTTGACTCTTAATACTGCTCCTATTATAGACCAGACCGGAAATTGTTCAGGTGTAATTATGGTGATAAGAGATGAAACCCATGTGGCGGAACTGGAGAAAAAACTGCAGGCAAGACAGTCTTTTCATAATATAACAGGTGAAAGTGAAAAAATACGGAAGATTTATTCCCTTATAGAAGCTCTTTCGTCTGTTCAGACGACAGTCCTTATAACAGGAGAAAGTGGTACAGGAAAAGAACTGGTGGCAGAAGCTATTCATTATAAAGGAGGGAGAAGCAATAAACCTCTGGTAAGAGTAAACTGTTCTTCTCTCTCTGAAAACCTGCTTGCAAGTGAACTTTTTGGTCACGTGAAAGGTTCTTTTACAGGAGCTTTCAGGGATAAAATCGGTCGATTCGAACTGGCCCATGGCGGTACAATATTTCTGGATGAAATCGGAGATATATCTCCTTCCGTTCAGTTATATCTTTTAAGAGTTCTGGAAAATCATGAATTTGAAAGGGTTGGAGATAATAAAACTATTAAAGTAGATGTGCTTGTTATTGCTGCTACAAATCAGGATTTAAAGGACAAAGTAAAAGCCGGAAGTTTTCGTGAAGATCTTTATTACCGCCTTAAAGTGGTAGAAATTAAAATACCACCTCTCAGAGAAAGAAAAGAAGATATTCCGTTATTAATATCACATTTTCTCAGGAAATTTAACAACAAATTTAATAAACATATCACTCATATATCAGAAGATGTGGAGAGACTCTTTATGAAATACAACTGGCCCGGTAATATAAGAGAACTGGAACATACGCTGGAACATGCCTCTATACTATGCCGTAATTCTATTATTTTACCTGAAGATCTGCCTGATGATTTTAGAGATATGTTAAACAGTAATGAAAACTGGGATAACCCTGATACAATAATTGAAACACTTGTAAAATCGGAAGGAAATAAATGCAGAGCATCGAGAATGCTCGGTATAAGCCGTCAGACCCTTTATAGGAGAATCAGGGAATATAATATTCATCAATGACATGTGACCCGTTACGAGTGACGCGAGTAGAACAGAGATTAATTTACTGATCTGACCACAGGCATGTAATAAAGGTTTTCCTCCCGTCACGCGGTACGCGTTACGAGATCATATATGTATTATTTATGCTTACCTCAACAGGTGCCGGGTGTTGAGTGATTATAAACCCATTACCTGACACCTGAAACCCGAAACCCGATTATAAATTGATTCTCCGGGAAACTGCCGGAGTATCCTGATATGTTATAAACTTATTGTACCATGTTACAAAAAATGTAACTCATATCGTGTAACTTGGTACAATTTTTATACACATTAAACAATCCTCCCAAAAGGTTTCTATAAATTTATGTCCCTGTAAATAAAAGGTTTTTATCATTTTCATATCTGCTGGCACGTAACCTGCTTTATAATTTTAGAGTAAGTACAAAAAGTAATGTCCGAAAAAGATTAAGTAGCTATTTACCTATTGCGAGTATGTAGAGAAACTTTAGGACAAAACTTTTTAGAACTACTCTAAATATCCAGAGGAATATTCATTTTTATTAAGTGCCTTTGTAATCCTCGCGTTACGCGTTACGCGTTACGCGTCACGCATTACGATAATAAAAAAATATAAGGAGGGTCTTATGTTAAACAATATTAAAATAGGCAAAAAACTTATAGGTGGATTTTTGATAGTATCTCTTATTTCTGCTGTTATAGGTATTATTGGAACTGTTAATATTTACAGTATTGCCAGAAGCGATACGCAGTTATATGAGAATACTACTGTTCCTATTTCTGAATTACTCAATGTTTCTGTGTCTTTTCAACTTGTCAGAGTTTACATGATGGAAATGATCTATTCCAATAATCAGGAAGAAATAAAGAAATATGGAGATAAGATACCGGAACTGTCTGAAGTAATAACAAAAAATATAGAGGATTTCGAAAAGAGGATTTTGTCTGATGAGGAATTAAAGAAGGCCAATGAAGAATTTGGTGAAACCAGAAAGGTTTACAGAGCACATCTTAACACCATGAGGGACCTTGCAACGGCAAATAAAGATGTGGAAGCACTTGCATTACTCAGGGGAGATGCCTATAAGTCTGCCATGGCAGAACAGGAAGCCATAAATAAACTTGTAGATATTATGATAAAAAATGGTAAGGAATCAGCAAAACATAATAGAGATACTGCCACAAATTCTATGATTATTATGATCTGTGTAATAATAATCGGTATGATAATGGCTGTGGGGCTTGCTATTTATTTTGGTAAAAATATTGGCACTATAATAAATGATTTATTAAGCGAAATAAATTACCTGTCAGATTCTGCTATTTCCGGAAAACTCGATGCCCGTGGTAATGCCGGAAAAATTAATTTTGAATTCAGGCCAGTAGTAGAAGGGTTTAATAATACACTTGATGCGGTGATTGGCCCTTTGAATGTGGCAGCAGAATATGTTGACCGTATCAGCAAGGGAGATGTTCCTCCAAAGATTACAGATAGATATAATGGTGATTTTAACGAAATAAAAAATAATCTTAATACATGTATTGATGCTATAAATGCCCTGGTATCAGATGCTAATATGCTCTCAAAGGCTTCAGTGGAAGGGAAGCTGGATATAAGAGCAGATGCCACAAGACACAGCGGAGATTTCAGAAAGATTATAGAAGGAGTAAATGGTACTCTTGATGCAGTCATAGGCCCTTTAAATGTGGCAGCAGAATATGTTGACCGTATCAGTAAAGGTGATATTCCTCCAAGGATTATAGATAATTATTACGGTGATTTTAACGAAATAAAAAATAATCTTAATGAACTTATTGATTCTTTGAATAATATATCTCATATAGCAGGGGAGATTGCAGAAGGAAATTTGAAGGTTGAGGTAATTCCCAGGTCCGGAGAAGATACGCTTATGAAGAGTTTGAAAAAAATGATTTCTTATCTGCAGGAAATTGCTTCAATTACCCGTGATTTAGCCGGTGGTAACCTTATGGCTAAAGTGAATATAAGATCAGAAAAAGATATGCTTATGAAATCTCTTGAAGAAATGATTACAAATTTGAGGGATGTTGTTATGAAAGTTCGTAATACGTCAGATAAAGTTGCTTCCGGAAGTCAGGGTATGAGTTCTTCTTCCGAAGAGATCTCTCAGGGTGCCACACAGCAGGCTGCTTCTGCAGAAGAAGCATCTGCCTCTATGGAAGAAATGACTTCAAATATAAAGCAGAATGCAAGTAATGCACAATTTACCGAGAAGATTGCCATAAAAGCTTCTGATGATGCCAGAGAAGGAGGTAAAGCAGTTGCTCAGACAGTTAATGCGATGAAAGATATTGCAGGAAAAATTTTTATTATTGAAGAGATTGCAAGGCAGACAAATATGCTTGCTCTCAATGCGGCTATTGAAGCTGCAAGAGCAGGAGAACATGGTAAGGGCTTTGCCGTAGTTGCTGCTGAAGTAAGAAAACTTGCAGAACGCAGTCAGGAAGCTGCCAAAGAAATAAGCCTTCTTTCAACTACCAGTGTGGAGATTGCAGAAAGAGCAGGACAACTTTTTGAAAAGATTATTCCCGATATACAGAAAACAGCAGAGCTGGTTCAGGAAATAAATGCTGCCAGTAATGAACAGAACTCCGGTGCGGAACAGATTAATAAAGCCATACATCAGCTTGATCTTGTAATTCAGCAAAATGCCGGTTCAGCCGAAGAAATGTCTTCTACTGCCCAGCTTCTGTCAGGAGAAGCGCAGGATTTACAGAACATTATAGCTTTCTTTAAACTGGATAATTCTTCTGTAAGATATATCGCTGGTCCTGTTAAACAGGACAGTGGTAACGGAAAAAAATCTCTACATTCTTTCAATCAGAAAAAACAGCTTGTTGATAAAAAATCTCTTGATACCAGAGCGGTGGTAACTCTTACCGGTGACATTGGCACAGATGCTGATTATATCAGATTTTAAAACCGTGACGCGTAACGCATAACGCGTCACGGGAGGAGACAAAATCACAGATTATCCGGTGTCGTATTTATCGCTGAGAGCAATACATATAAACTATCGTGACGCGTAACGCGTAATGCGTAACGGGAGGAATGATTTTATTACATGTTTATACTCAGGTCAGTAACTTGCCCGGAGGGCGTTAAGTTCGGTAAAAGAGGGAGGTAATATATGAAAGACACTAAAATTCTTATAGTTGAAGATGAATGGATTGTGGCAAAAAGTATAAAAAAGATGCTTTGTAATTTTGGTTATAATGTTTCTTATATAGCTTCATCAGGGGAAGAGGCTATTAAGAAAACAGAAGAATTGAAACCTGATCTTATTCTTATGGATATTATTTTAAAGGGGCCTATGGACGGAATAGAAGCGTCCATGAAGATAAAATCTCTTGTTAATATTCCTGTTATATACCTTACTGCCAATGCGGATGAGATTACCCTTGAGAGGGCCAGGATTTCAGAACCTTATGGTTATATTCTGAAGCCTTTTGAAGAAAGAGATCTGCAGATTTCCATATATATGGCTCTTTATAAACATTCTATGGAAAATAAATTGAGAGAAAGTGAGGAGCGATTTCGACTCATGGCAGATACTGCTCCTGTCATGATATGGATGACAGATTGTGAATTCAAGTATATCTATTTAAGTAAACCATGGCTTGTCTTTACAGGTGGTTCTCTGGAAGAAGAAATTTCCAAAGAGTTTCTCCAGGATATCCATCCGGAAGATTTTGAGAAGTCTTTTGAGATTTATAGAAAAGCCTTTGTTGCCAGAGATAGCTTTCGTCTGGAATATAGAAAAAAAGATTTCTCCGGTCTATATCACTGGTTTTTAGATACAGGTGTTCCCAGGTTTACTTCCAGCGGTGAATTTATCGGTTATATAGGGTCAGCCACTGATATTACAGAGAGGAAAAATATTGAGGAAGAACATATAAAACTTATTTCCTCTATAGAACAGAGCGGAGAAAGTATTATAATAATTGATATAAACGGTATTATTCAATATGTCAACTCGGGTTTTGAGAAGATATGCGGCTATTCCCGTGACGATGTTTATGGAACTCATATCAATATTCTTCAGAGAGATAAAAGTTGTATCCCTTTTTATGACGATCTGTGGGATTCTATTAAAGACAGACAGGATGTATGGTCAGGACATATTGTGATTAAAAGAAAAAATGGTAATCTTGTAGATATGGAAGGCACCTGTGCTCCTATTCGTAATAAAGATGGAGCAATCATTAATTATGTATCTGTCATGCATGATATAACAGAAAAACTCAAAATAGAAAAGCATTTGAGACAGTCACAGAAAATGGAAGCTCTTGGCACACTTGCAGGTGGTATTGCCCATGATTTTAATAATGTACTCAGTGGAATTATAGGTTATATGGAACTTATTGAACTGGGATTGCCGGAAGAGAGCAAGTATTTTCAATATTTGCAGAAAGCTCTTTCCGGTTCTATGAGAGCAAAGGATTTAGTGGGTCAGATCCTTACATTCAGCCGTCAGAGTGAACAACAGTTCAGAGTTATTAATGTAATTCCTATAGTAAAAGAGGTAATTAAATTTATCAGAGGTACCTTTCCGAAATCTATAGATATAAGACAGAGTATAAAAGTTACTTCAGATGCAATTACAGGTGATCCAACTCAAATATATCAGGTGCTTATGAATCTGCTGACAAATGCCTTTCATGCTATAGGCGAAGAAAAAGGTCTTATTGAAATAAGTTTCAATGATCTTGATCTTACAGAGAATGATATGGCAAAATATCCCGGTTTGAATCCCGGAAATTATATTGAATTAAGTGTCAGAGACACAGGCTGTGGTATGGAACAGAATATACTTGACAGAATTTTTGAGCCTTTTTTTACTACCAAAAAACAGGGAGAAGGTACAGGTATGGGGCTTGCAGTGGTACATGGAATTATTAAGAGTCATGGAGGATTTATCTTTGTTTACAGTGAACCATTACAGGGAAGCATCTTTCAAATACTTCTTCCGAAGATTGAGAGCAGGATTAAAGAAGTAAAATATCCTGTTTCTGCTATCCCTAAAGGTACAGGGCGTATACTTTTTGTTGATGATGATGAAGATATGGTCAATCTCGGACAGGAATTACTGCAAACACTTGGGTATGATTTCATAAGCAGGACGGCCAGTAAAGATGCGCTGAAACTATTCAGCTTAAATCCGGAAGCTTATGATTTAATTATAACAGATCAGTCTATGCCTGATATGACAGGTATAAGACTTACGGAAGAGGTTTTAAAGATTAGAAGTGATATGCCTGTTATACTCTGTACCGGGTTTAGAGACATACCATCGGAAGAAGATTTTAGAGACTATGGTATCAGAGATATTATTCTTAAACCTATCAGATTAAGGGAGATTGCAGAAAAAATTTATAATACACTGAATAATCACAGGATTTTAACATCTTAATAATTTTCTGAAATCAGTAAAAAAATGAAAGTACAGACAAAAATAATTTTTTTAATAGTTTTCCTGGTAATACTATTTCTTGTTATAATTACGCTGTTGAAGGATTCCAGAAGTTATAGATTGTTTTTACTTATAGAAGAAGCACAGAAGGAGAAAACTGCAACCTTTGATAAGGTGCTGGAACTTAAAAGCAGGTCGTTACATATGGCTGTTAGTGATTATACTTTATGGGATGACATGGTAAATTTTATAAAATACCCTTCTCATAAATGGGCCATAGAAAATATGGATAATTTTCTTTATATGTACAATGCCGATCTGTTATGGGTTTACAGACCCGATAGTTCTCTTGTTTATTCTGTCAACGTAATGAAAGATAATAGTTTTAAGGAAATCCCTCTTCCCGATGGATTTCTGAGTAGCTTATTCGATAAAAAAAGATTCTGTCATTTTTTTCTCAACAGTTCGGCAGGTTTAATAGAGATATACGGTGCTTCTGTACACCCTATAAAGGATAGGGAAAGAAAAACACAGTCTCAGGGATATTTTTTTGCCGGTTTTATATGGAATGAAAATTACATTAAAGACCTTTCGTTAATTACAGACAGTGTAATAAAAATTACTCCTGTTAATGAAAAGGGAATTTTTATTTCCAATCCGGAAAAAGGCACAATTATTTTTTCAAAAATCCTTTCTGCATGGAATGGAAAACCTGTTGCCAGCATCAATGTCTGTTCCGATTCTTCCATACTCAAAAATTTTATCACCATATCAAACTGGAATTTTTTACTTTTTATTGTTTTTCTCGTTTTCCTCATAATGTTTCTTTCTGTTTTTCTTACTATATGGATAAATATTCCTTTAAACAGAATTGCCAGGGCATTGAATACAGGAAATTCGGAATATCTGCTTATTCTGGAGAAAGATAAAGGTGAATTCGGTTATATTTCCAGGCTTATAGGGCAATTTTTTAAGCAAAAGGAAGACCTTGCAAAGGAAATATCTGATAGGATATTAATAGAACAGCAGGTAAGAGACCTTAATGCAGAACTGGAAGAAAGAGTCATGGAGAGGACTATAGAACTTGCTGTGTCAAATAATAAACTCAAAGAAGAAGCTCAGGAAAGAGAGAGGGCGGAAGAACAAATTCTTCTGTCACTTAAAGAAAAAGAGGTTCTTATAAAAGAGATTCATCACAGGGTTAAAAATAATCTTCAGATTATTTCGAGTCTCTTATATCTTCAATCTGATTCCATAAAAGATGAATATGATCGAATTGTATTTAAAGATACTCAGAGCAGGATTAAGTCAATAGCACTGGTCCATGAAAAATTATATGGAACCGGTGATTTCAGTAAAATTGATTTTCATACCTATCTCCAATCATTACTGGTTTATTTACGAAATACCTATAAAGTAAAGGATTTTATTAAGGTTAATACAGATGTTGCCCATATATACCTGGCCGTTGATAAAGCAATACCATGTGGTCTCATTGTAAATGAACTTATTACTAATTCTTTGAAATATGCTTTCCCTGATGATAGAAAAGGGGAAATTTATATCAGACTTTATACAAACGGTGATAAAAAGGTTATTCTTGAAATAGAAGATGATGGTATCGGATTACCGGAAGATTTTGATATAAACAATATATCCACCCTTGGACTGGATCTTGTAGTTAATTTAACCAGACAGATTGATGGATATATAGATATTCAGAGTTTTAAAGGCACGAAAATTAATATTAATTTTACATTATAGTTATAATAATGTATTATTATTTTAACAATATAGTGTATTTCATAACTTATTAGAATTTAAGTCGTCGTGACGCGTAACGCGTGACGGATTTAATCCCTGCGCATTACGCATTACGAGGTCATTATTTATGGATAGTTATTAAACTAACAATAATTATAAAAAGGTGTATCGTTATGAACAATAAAAATATTCTTATAGCAGATGATGACAGAGAGATTTTATCTTTTTATGAACAACTTTTCAATGAATTTAATTATCTTCAAATAGAGGATGTGAATGAACATTATAAGATAAAAACTTTCGAAGACGGGTTATATCTTCTGGATTATTTTCAGAATGAATACAAAAGTGGCAAAAAAGTTCCTCTCTGTATACTGGATATGAAAATGAATCTTCTTGACGGTTTAAGAACTGCCAGACTGCTGAGACAGGTGGAACCTGATATAATTATCGTTATTATCACTGCCTATCTTGATGAAATATCTTTTGATACTATAAAAGAAAACCTAAAAAATGATATATATTACATAAAAAAACCTTTTAATCAAAAAGAATTTTATTGCCTTGTAGATTCTCTCATTAAAGGATGGAATAAGAAAGAAGATCTCAAAAAAAATGAAGAAACATATCGCAGGATATTCGAGTCTTTTCAGGATCTTTATTGCTGTACGGACATGAACGGTATTATTACGTTAATTACTCCTTCTGTATTATCTCACTGTGGTTATAATATTGATGAATTAACAGGTAATTCTATTTTGAAACTTTACGCAGACCCTGAAGAATATAACCATCTTTTAAAAGAATTAAAAAAGTCTACCTGTGTTAATGGATACGAAGTAAGGTTTTTAACAAAAGACGGAACTATGATTCACATGTCAGTAAATGCTCAGATTATTTATGATGAGTCACGTTCTGTTCCTTTATCCATTCAGACTATATATCATAATATTTCTAACCGTAAGAAATGGGAAGAAGAACTGACAAAATATCGCTCCCGTCTTGAAGAAATGGTAAAAGAAAGAACGAGAGAACTTCAAAGGTTAAATAAAAAACTTGAACATGAAATTTTTGAACATATCAATGCAGAAGAAAAAGCCAGGTATTCCCTTCAGGAAAAAGAAACACTCCTTAAAGAAATCCACCACAGGGTAAAAAATAATCTTCAAATTATTTCAAGTCTTTTATATCTTCAATCTGATTCCATTGAAGATAAAAATGACAGAGAAAAGATCAGAGATAGCCAGAACAGGGTTAAATCTATAGCTATAGTCCATGAAAAATTATATAATTCCATGGATCTCTCAAGAATAGATTTTCATGAATATGTAGAATCTCTGGTTTCTTATTTATTAGGC
>JBEHWO010000016.1:0-40223 GCA_040217695.1 Vulcanimicrobiota bacterium
TTTGTTCATAACAGGTCTCCTTTCATCATATTTTTACAGACATGTTTTCATTATATAAACTATAATATGATATAATTAATTATTATTCAAGTCTTTCTTAATAATATCTTTTATGATAATATAATAATAAATCGTGACGGGTGACGCGTAACGCGTGACGGGTGGATTATCTCCGTCGTTCGTTGTAACCGTATTTTTTATACAGGAGTTATTGTTATGCATTTCGAAATCTTTGAACACACGGCAGATCAGGGTATAAGAGCTACAGGAATGACTCTTTCCGGGTTGTTTCTGAATGCTTCAGAGGCTTTTTCCTGTCTTTCTACAGATCCTCACACTGTCAGTGCAGAAGAAGAATTTAATATAGAAATTTCCAGGGATGAAATAGAAGAATTACTTGTAGCATGGCTTAATGAACTCATATTCATACAGGACACGGAACATGTTTTCCTGGTAAAATTCGAAATAAACACACTGGAACCTCCCGTGCTGAAAGGCAGGGTAATGGGCGAGAAAATGAACAGAGAGAAACATACCTTTAAATCGTGTCTTAAAGCTGCAACATATCATGGATTAAAGGTAAAACAGGAAAAAGAAACATGGACATGTCAGGTCATATTTGACGTATAGGTTCTACCAAAAGGAGTGATATGTAATGGAAGAGAAATGGAATGGCAAACTTGAAAAAATAGATAATTACAGATGGATGATAAGGGAAAACTATAAAGATGGCATGAAGGTTCCCGGTATTATATATGCACAGAAATCCATGTTAGATGATATTTTATCAGACCAGGCTCCCGAACAGGTTGCCAATGTAGCATTTCTTCCGGGAATAGTAAAAAATTCACTTGCCATGCCGGATATACACTGGGGATATGGTTTTCCCATAGGCGGAGTGGCTGCAACAGATGTAAGACATGGAGTTATATCGCCGGGAGGTATAGGATTTGACATAAACTGCGGGGTGAGACTGCTCAGAACAGAGCTTACTGCAGAAGATGTAAAACCGCGTATTGTAGAGCTTGTAGAAAGTCTCTTCAATAATATCCCTACAGGAGTTGGTAAAGGTGGAAAAATCAAACTTAATGAGAAGGACATACAGAAGGTAATGACCCAAGGAGCCAGGTGGGCAGTATCACAGGGTTACGGAACAGAAGAAGATCTAATTCTTACGGAAGCGCAGGGAGCAATGGAAGGAGCAGACCCGGAACAGGTAAGCAATAAAGCAATAAAGCGCGGTCATGATCAGCTGGGAACACTCGGTTCAGGCAATCATTTCCTGGAGGTACAGATGGTAGAAGAAATATATTATCAGGAAGCGGCAGATATATTCGGCCTTTTCCCTGGCTGCGTAACAGTGATGATCCATTCAGGTTCCCGCGGTTTCGGTCATCAGATTACAACAGATTTCCTTGATTTTCTGGGGAAGGTTTCAAAACAATACGGCATAAATCTCCCTGACAGACAGCTTGCCTGTGCTCCCGTAGAATCCACTGAAGGCCGTTCCTATTTCGGAGCAATGGCAGCAGGAGCCAATTTTGCCTGGGCAAACCGTCAGTGTCTGGCACACTGGGCAAGAGAAACATTTGAACAGGTTTTCAGACAGAGTTCGGACAGACTCGGATTTCGTCAGATCTACGATGTGGCCCATAATATAGCAAAAATAGAAAAACATAATATTGACGGTACTGACATGACACTCTGTGTCCATCGTAAAGGTGCCACAAGGGCCTTTGGCCCGGGCCATGCCGAAATCCCCCAGGAACACAGAGAAATAGGACAGGCAGTAATAATCCCCGGTGATATGGGCAGATGTTCTTATCTAGCAGTGGGTACGGAGAAAGCCATGAAAGAAACCTTCGGCAGTGCATGTCACGGCGCGGGAAGGAAGATGAGCAGAAGTAAAGCTAAAAAAGTAGCAAAAGGCAAAAACCTTCGACAGGAAATGAAAGACAGAGGGGTTATAGTAAGAGCTTCCGGATGGGATACTATTGCAGAAGAAATGCCTGAAGCATATAAAAATGTAGAAGATGTTGTAGGAGCTACTGAAGGAGCAGGAATTACAAGGATTGTGGCAAAATTTAAACCTCTCGGGGTTATCAAAGGATAAGGGACGTGAGTCGTGAGTTGTGAGTCGTGAGTTGTGAGTCGTGAGTTGTGAGTTGTGAGTCGTGAAAAGTGAGTTGTGAGTCGTGAAAAGTGAGACGTGAGTCGTGAAAAGTGAGTAGGGGCGAACCACTGTGTTCGCCCGGTACCGGTGAAAACACGCATCACGCGTTACGCGTCACACTTATTAAGGAGAGATAAAAACACATGAGCGAAAACGTAATTATAGGTATATTAATCATTATTTCAGGTTTATTTTCAATGGTATCTTCAATTAAAAACTGGGAGTTTTTCTTCAGTCATACGAGAGCCAGATTTCTGGTAAGGATTCTGGGAAGAACAGGAGCGAGGATTTTTTATGGACTTCTTGGTCTGGCTCTGTTTACCGGTGGGCTTTTAATGGCATGTAATATTATAAGCAGGTAAAATAAATGATGGAATTAAAAAAAAATGAGCAGAAAGCTCTTATGGTAATAGTTTTTTTCCTTCTTGCAGGTGCAGGAATAAGGATTTATGGTAATTTCAGGGGAGAAAGCAATGTAATACCTGTAAATAAATACTCAGATCCGGTAGTCACATCGAATCCTTTAGAACTTCCCGCACCGGTTGAAGAAAGTCCCACACCTCAGAAAATAAAAACTATTATTGCTCATATATGCGGAGGGGTAAAAACCCCCGGTGTATATACTCTGCAGGAAAACAGCAGAGTAAAGGATTTTATCGAAGTGGCAGGAGGAGCCTCTGAAGACGGAATCATAGATGCAATAAATCTTGCACGAATTGTCAGGGACGGAGAAAAAGTAGTCATTCCTCAGACAGGTAAAACGGTTACAGGCAATGAAAACATAAATTCAGAAGGGGGACTGCAAAATTCCTCAGAAAAAACTAAAGGAAAAATCGATATAAATGAAGCCACACTGGCAGATCTGGATTCGATTCCGGGGATAGGCCCCGTAATAGCCCAGAGAATAATAGAACATCGTAATTCAAGCGGTAATTTTAAACGTGTGGAAGATATAAAAGAAGTCAAAGGTATCGGAGAAAAAACCTTTGAAAAAATTAAAGATTATATAGAGGTGAAGGGAGGACAGTAATCAGTGACCGGTTATCAGTGACCGGTAACCGGTGAGTAATGAGTGTGTTTAATTAAACGCCTTATAACAGTCATGGATTACACATCACGCGTGACGCGTCACGCGTTACGCGTCACGAATATATGATAAAAAGAAAACTAACAAAAACAATTAATGTCGGCGGAGTAAAAATAGGAGGACCTGCCCCTGTTTCAGTCCAGTCTATGACAAAAACCGCCCCGTGGGATGTAAAACAAACAGTGGAACAGATAAAATCCCTTGAAAATATGGGATGTCACATAGTCAGGCTTGCAATTCCCGATGAAAAAGCAGTTGAAGCTTTTGCTGAAATAAAGAAAAAAGTCAGAATTCCTCTTGTAGCTGATATACACTTCGATTACAGGCTTGCCACGGGAGCAATCAGAGCAGGAGCGGACTGTATAAGGATTAATCCTGGAAATATCGGTGGAAGAGACAAAATAAAACTGGTAGTAAATGAAGCAAAAGCCAGGGAGATTCCCATAAGAATAGGCATAAATTCAGGCTCAATAGAAAAAGACCTTTTAGAGAAATACGGTCATCCCACACCTGAAGCCATGGTAGAGAGTGTTCTCCGCCATATAGAAATTATGGAGGGTCTGAATTTTTATTCTCTGAAACTGTCCCTTAAATCTTCAAATGTTATGGATACTGTGGAAGCATACAGGATTATATCTTCAAAAACAGATTATCCGCTCCACCTGGGTATAACAGAAGCAGGCTCGTCCCTTGCCGGTATAGTGAAATCTTCAATAGGACTGGGTATTCTGTTAAGTGAAGGTACAGGTGATACGATAAGGGTGTCTCTTACTGCTCCTCCTGAAGAAGAGGTTCTTGCAGGATATGAAATTTTAAGAACTCTCGGACTCAGAGAAAAAGCCATAGAAATAGTCTCCTGTCCTACATGCGGCCGATGTGAAGTCAAACTTTTTGACCTTGTAAAAGAAATTAAAGAAAAAACAAATCACATAAATAAACCTTTCGTTGTAGCCATAATGGGTTGTGTAGTAAACGGCCCGGGAGAAGCAAAAGAGGCGGATCTGGGTATTGCCTGCGGGAAAGGTGCAGGTGTAATATTTCGCAAAGGAGAAATATATAAAAAGGTTAAAGAAGAAGATATGGCAGCAGTTTTACTGGAAGAAATATTTAAAGAAACAGGTTCGGTATGACATGGAATTTAAAGAAATGAAAGAAAACCCTCTATTTGAATATATAAATACCATGGCAGAAGAGAGTATCAGAACAGATATTACCGATAAGGAAACACTGAAGAAAGAACGGTTAAGACTTTTTCAGGTTCTGGATCTGATTCCTGCTTTTATTTATCTCATAGGTAAAGATCATTCCATACGATTTGCAAACAGAAAATTTCTTGAAGCATTCGGTGAACCGGGCAATCGTCCATGCTACGAAATACTGAGAGGAAAAAAAGAACCATGTAAAGAATGTAAAACATTTAGCGTTTTTGAAACAAAAACTCCGCTTATACTGGAATTTACCAATAAATTCGGCAGAACTTATGTAAACTATGACAGTTTCTTTCCTAGTGATGAAGAAGAAATGGTAATGGAAGTCGGAATCGAAATAACTGCACTTAAAGAGACAGAAGAACATTTAAGGTATCGACTTTCTGCAGAAGGACTTATTATTACCATATCAAATCGCTTCATCAATATCCCTTCAGAAGACATTGATAAAGAAATACATAATGCTTTAAAGGCTATAGGAGAATTTACCGGTGTTGAAAGATGCTTTATTGCTCTATTCTCAGGAGAGGAAATGTTCATTGAAAAAATCTATGCATGGTGCCCTGAATATAGAAAAAAGGCTATTGAAGTATATAAAGGTTCATCGGCCAGACAATTTCAATGGGCAATAAAAAAATTTAAAAATGCCGAATACATTCATTGTTCTATTGAAGATCTTCCTGAAGAAGCAGCTATAGAAAAAGAATTTCTAAAAAAAATAGAAGTTCAGTCATTTCTTTATATACCGATGATAATGAGGAATTCTCTGACAGGATGTCTTGGTTTTAATTCAGAGATAAGAAAAAAACAGTGGAGTAAAGAAGACATAAATCTGCTCAAGCTGGCAGGAGAAATTTTTGTAAATGTTCTGGACAGAAAAAAACGGGACGAAGAGCACAGAGCTATGGAAGCCAGGATAAGACATATGGAAAAGCTGGAAAGTCTCGGTATAATGTCAGGAGGAATAGCCCATGAATTCAATAACATACTGTCAGGAATAATGGGGTATTCGGAAATGGCTCTATGGAAATTACAGGGTAATGAATCTGTAAAGGATATGATAAAAAGCATAAAAAAAGCTTCGGAAAGAGCGGCAGGAATAACAAGACAGATTCTTACCTATACAGGTTTTATGGAAACGAACAGAGAAAAAATTCATCTATCAGATTTAATTAAAAGTATGACAGAATTTCTGTCTATACTTTCTTCGGAAAAATACATACTGCAATATTACCTTTCGGAAGAACTTCCGCTATTCGAGGGAGATCCAGACCAGGTCAAACAGATTATTATAAATCTCCTTATAAATGCTTCAGAAGCCCTGGATGAACAGGGGGTTATAAAAATAGCCACCGGTGTAATGAATTGCACCAGAACTTATTTATCTGATACCCTTTTTAAAGAAGACCTTCCCGAAGGTCTTTATGTATATCTTGAAGTAACCGATACCGGATGCGGTATAAAAGAAGAAGATCATATTAAAATTTTCGATCCCTTTTTCACTACTAAATTTCCGGGACGGGGGCTCGGACTTCCCGTAGTGCTCGGTATTGTCAGAATTCATAGAGGTACAATTAAAGTCTGCAGCAAACAGAATAAAGGAACAACTATACTGATTTTATTTCCCTGTAATGTGTCACAAAGTTTATAAAAATTTTTATAAAAACTATGACCCTGAAATAACAGAGGAATGATAAAATATAATAGGGTTATAAAACAAACAGGAGGTGTATTGATGTGAAAAAGCTCTTATTATGCTTATTTTTTATCCTTCTTTTCATATCTGATATTTCAGCACAGGAAACAGGAAAAATAGAGGGGCTTGTCCTGGATATGAAGAACGAACCTATGTCAAAGGTAAAGGTCTATCTGGACGACAGCAATGTATCAGTAGAAACAGACGAGAAAGGCTGTTTTGTGATTGACTCTGTTCCGACAGGAAAACACAGAATAACTTATGAACGTACCGGCTGGGCATTTCCTGAAAGTCTTGTTCTTGTAAAATCCTCTTCTGACGGAAAACCTCTGGAGGTAAACGGAGATTTAAAATGGTGGGCCTATATTTCCGTATACAATATATACATGGTCATACTTCTTCTTACCTTCATCGGGAATTTTCTCATACTTGTCGAATATTATGTCATGCCTGTACCGACAAAGGTTCTCGGGCCTATGGGCATAATTACAGGTGTGGCATCGATTGCAATTGCCGTAACAAAAACTTCCGAGGCTTATTTAAGTGTATCTTTTGTGTTAATAACAGTACTGTCACTCACTCTGTGTCTGAAACTGGGACAGGCCCATTCTAAAAAAGCTCAGATAGAACATCAGGAGAAGAAAAAGGAAATCGAATTAAAAGAAGCGGAAAAGAAAGATCAATTCAAAGATATGATAGGTAAAGAAGGTGTGGCCATAACAGATTTTAATCTTGTAGGTAAAGCAGAAATTGACAAAAAAATTTATGACGGAAAATCCAGAACAGAATTTATAAAAAAAGGTCAGAAAATATGTATCCTTGAAGTATCAGGTAATATGCTTGTAGTGGAAAAAGGATCGTACAGTAAATATACGTAAGGGGTTGTATTTAGAATCGTAACGCGTGACGCGTGACGCGTGACGCGAGGACAATAAATGTGTGAATCGTGAAAGGTTGTTGCTATATATATGAAATTAGACCCTTCAAAAAAACCGGAAAGCGGTAAAAAATTTCTCTCTCTGTCCATGACTACATGGATTTTTATTGCCATGATAGCAGGCGTAATCATAGGACACTTCTTCCCTGCCTTCGGCGTGGCACTCCGCCCCTACGGAAGAATGTTTGTTACCATGATAAAAGGCATCATTGCCCCTCTCGTATTTGCCACTCTTGTAGTAGGTATATCAGGCGCGGGAGACATGAAAACGGTAGGACGTATAGGACTTAAATCCATCATATATTTTGAAATAGCCACGACTTTTGCGCTCTTTATCGGTCTTGGTGCTGCCCATATCATACAGCCGGGACATGGTATAAATCTTTCATCAGGTACGGCAACACAGGTACCCGGCATGAATATCCAGGATTTAAGTTCCATGAAACAACAATCTCTGGGCGAAACAATACAGCATCTTTTCACTCCAAGCATTGTAGAGTCTATGGCAAAGGGAGATATACTGCAGATTGTCATATTTACAACTATTTTTTCCCTGGGAGTGATTGCAGTCGGAAAAAAAGCAAAACCTATACTGGATTTCTGTGAAGCCCTTTCTGAAGTAATGTTTAAATTTACTGCCTATATAATGCTTTTCGCCCCCTTCGGTGTGGGCTGCGCCATTGCGGCAGCAGTAGGAGAACATGGATTACAGGTGCTTATAAATCTGGGTAAACTCATATTGACTTTCTATGGCTCTCTTTTAGTATTTCTGCTATTTATTCTCGTTCCTGTAACTTTTATAATAAAACTGCCTTTAAAGAAATTCATAGAAGCAATAAAAGAACCTGTCATTATAGCTTTTTCCACGACATCGAGTGAAGCGGCACTGCCGAAAGCAATGATTGCCATGGAAAAACTGGGAGTTTCGAAATCAATAGTAGGTTTCGTCATACCTACAGGCTACAGCTTCAACCTGGACGGAACAACAATGTATCTGTCTCTTGCATCACTTTTTATAGCACAGGCGGCAGGAGTTCATATGACCTTTACACAGCAGATTGTTATGATGCTGACCCTTATGATTACAAGTAAAGGAGTGGCCGGAGTCCCGAGAGCGGCTCTCGTAATACTTACCGCCACCCTTTCCGGTTTCCATCTCCCGGTGGAAGGAGTTCTGGTCATTCTCGGCGTGGATGAAATCATGGATATGGCACGAACTTCCGTAAATGTTATAGGAAATTGTCTGGCATCTGCCGTTGTGGCAAGGTGGGAGAATCCGCAGTTAATTTTTAATAATGACCTTTCTTCCGCAGAAGATGAAGCAAATATGCCTGAACAGTCTATTGCTTCACCGTCACTGTCACCTGATTGCATAACATAATATATAAGAGACTACTTATTACCACAGCAGGTAAAAGAGTATCCAAAAAATTACGTATCATGTGCTTATATAAAGTTTCTGCTCCCGTCACGCGTTACGCGTGACGCGTTACGCGTTACAATATATAAGATTTTGGTTACTAATTTA
Source organism: Vulcanimicrobiota bacterium (assembly GCA_040217695.1). Lineage (GTDB taxonomy): Bacteria > Vulcanimicrobiota > SpSt-956 > SpSt-956 > JAKJGF01 > CALARM01. The sequence continues at coordinate 8,630 of JBEHWO010000016.1, forward strand.
TCTTTTACGGTACTTAGGTAAAGCGTAAAAAACGCTCAAGAAATATAATAAGTGACGATTAAAAAAATAAAAAAAAGAAAAGAGTCCGATAAGCTATTAGCGGCACACATTGAGCGCTTTATAGAAAAAACGGCTCCCCACCAAAAGGGGGAAAACAGAAGGAATAATTATTGACCTGAGCATAAGCAGGTAATAAAAATTTTTCCTCCCGTGACGCGTAACGCGTTACGCGTCACGAGAACTTATATGTATTATTTATGCTCACCTCAATAGAAGATAAGGAGTATGGACAATGGAAGAAATAACAATACACAAAATTGATTTTGCCCTCATCAATGAATTTTTCACAGAGCTTGAACGTCAGGGCCCCGGTAGCCCTGAAGAAACCATCAGGGCATTAAGTTTTATCCACAATCTTTCAAACAAAACAAAAATTGCCGATTTAGGTTGCGGCACAGGTGCTCAAACAATGGTTCTGGCACAAAATACAGAAGCAACCATCACCGCCCTCGACCTTTACGCCGGCTCGATTGATAAACTTAACGTAACAGCCGGGAAACTTGGTTTGCAGAACAGGGTAAAAGGTATTGTCGGTTCAATGGATAATTTGCCGTTTCAGAATGACGAATTTGACATTATATGGTCCGAGGGGGCTATTGCCAATATAGGTTTTGAAAAAGGCTTGAAGCACTGGAAGGGGTTCCTCAAAAAAGATGGTTATGTTGCCGTAACATATGAGTCATGGTTTACCGATGAACGCCCCGCTGAAATTGAGAAGTGGTGGGTGGACGCAGTTCCTGAAATTGGCACAACAGGGCATAATATTTCCATCATGCAAAAAACAGGTTATATTCCTGTTGCCGCATTTACGCTGCCTGAAAGTTGTTGGATAGACAATTATTTTATGCCGCAAAAAGCAAGACAGGAGGAATTTTTGAAAAAACATACGGGAAATAAGACCGCTGAGGATATGATTGCATTTATGAGGCGTGAGGCAGAATTATATTCAACATACAAACAGTATTATGGATATGTATTTTATATTGGAAAAAAGATGTCGTAAAATCCGATCCAAATTTTGACATAGAATCTGTTTCGTCTGATAAAAAAACTGAATAATTACAAGCCTCTGGCAATGTGTATAACCGGATTTCATGTCGGTTTTTCAACCGGAATTTACATGTTATAATCTCAGGTTAAGAGGAGACCTGAAGCCTGCTTTACTTAACTCCATAGAAAAGTTAATGGCTCTGTTAAGCTTCTTCCTTGAACCTGTTTCTATGGCATCAATTTTCCTCTGCCACTCATATAATTCTTCTTCACTCAGATGTTCCGACCAGTTGATAAAATACATTACTTCGAACAGATCTTCATCCGTTTTTATTTCCGGCATTTTCGGTTTTAAATATTCCCATATTTCCGTTCCCGGCTCCGGGTTCAGGAAATCACAGCCGAATTTACCGATTTTTTCTGCGTTGTTATATATAAAATTATAGGTTTCCTCTATATCTTCTCCTCTTTCCATGGGGGCGCCCATGATAAAAGAACCCAGTACGGTTATGCCATATTCATAACAGAGATCAAGCACTCTCTGATTGTCTTTTACAGTCTGTTTTTTATTATAAAAGTTCAATATTCTGTCAGAACCGGATTCAAATCCGACAAACACTCTTGTAACATTCATTTCTTTTAACAGATGGCACATTTCTTCATTAAAGATATTTGCTCTTATATTAACATAGAAACTTACTTCCTTCTCTATGCCTCTCTCTGTTATAAACCTGCCTATCTCTTTTACCCTGGGTATTGATACGGTAAACAGATCGTCTACGATACAGATTCTGGTTCCCGTAATATCTATTATACTTAAAAGTTCGTTACATACATATTCATTGGAAAACATACGGTATTTATGCCACATGGCAGGTGAAGAGCAGAAAGCGCATTTATAGGGACACCCTCTCCCGGTAAGTACATTCGGCATAAGATAATTCCCCTTCAGTAATTCCCTTTTAGGATGAGGAACATCATCAAGAGAGGCTATAAATGGTCTCGGTTCTGTCACTACCCTCTGAGAACCGTTCATAAATGTAATACCGGCTATCTTTTCCAGAGTGGATGAAGAAAATTCTTTCTCTTTTAAATAAAGTGTCAAAAGCTCTGCCATAGTCTGTTCTCCCTCCCCTATGACACCTATATCCACACAGGGAGGCAGAAAATCCGGAAGAAGCGACACATGAGGGCCTCCTGCTATGACAGGCACACCTAATTCTTCTTTAACCCTGCGGGCTATAACATGTGCTTCAGGCAGATATATGGTACATATGGAAATACCGACTATATCAGGTTTTTCGTTAATTAATGTGTCTATATGTTCTGTTACTATGACATCTTTAATATCCAGATATTTTTCAAGATAACCTGCTATATAAAGTAAGCCCAGGGGCTCATACATGGAAATTTTCTCTTCATTTATAGCTCTTATAAGTCCTAATTTCATTTTATTTTCTCCTTCTCAAGTAAGTCCAGCGAATAAAGAATTTTTTTATCATCAGGATATTTCAGAAGCAGTTCCTTCCATATTTTTTCGGCTTCTTCTATTTTTCCGCAGGAGAGACAGGAAAAACCGGAATTGAAGGAGGCATTATATTCCTCTTCCGGGACAAGTTCAATAAGTTTTTTATAAATAGTCACAGCCATGTCAGGTTCAAAATCCATTATGGATAAATAAGCCATAAGATTATAAAATCTCACATCTTTCTGATTTATTTTCAGTGCTTTTTTTGCCACTATACCTGCAGAATCCCATTTACCGAGACGGAGAAAACACATGGAAAGAAGATAATATAATTCCATATTACCGGTATCCAGTGTCAATCCTTCCCTGCAACAGTCTATAAGAGCGTACACTGTTTCATATCGGTCAGGATAGAGACTGCCTGCTTTACTTATAATCTCCATTGCTTCAGAGATTTTTTTTTCTTTAAATTTTTCTTCCCATAATTGTTTATAATATTCAAAAGTTTTGTCTATAGAGGTCATATTATTTCTCCTTTATAGTTACTGTTATAACTTATTAGAAATTAAGTGCTTCGTGACGCGTAACGCGTAACAGGTTTATATTCCTGCGCATCATGCATTACGCATTACGCTTTACGACGTTATTATTTATAGATAGTTATGACACTAACTATAATTATAAAAACCGCCTATCAATGTATCTGTAATTCTATTACTATTATTACATGGAGTCAATATTAATTTTTTTAAACCGGAAAATAATAAAAACAATCAGCTATAAAAATAGTTGATTGTTTTTTTATCAGATTAATTTAAAATCTGTTAAAAGGAATTCAGAACGGCATTTGCCCCTGCTTTAGCACCGCCAATGGCCCACCTTACAGGTGATGTCAATTGTTTTACTGCTTCCTGGCCGTAAGCACCTGACGGTGCATACTCAGATATATTACCTGCCGCTACCAGAAGAGGTACAAAAATAGTACCTGCATATAAAGTACCTATTGCCAGTCCGGCAGCTCCGCCTATAACTCCGCCTATGCCTGCCAGAACTCCTTTGACACATTTCAGAACAGCATCACCGACACCGGAGACACCGGCACTCTGAGAAGCCAGTTCTTTTAATGCCATAAAATCAGGCTTGCTGTTTGTACTTCCGAGAGTAACCATATCTTTATTTTCAGAGGGAGACTGTTTTTTAGTAACGCCACCCTTGCTGGAAATCAAATTCTGAGTGTTATTTCCTGAAATTATCATCTCTACTCCTCCTTATTAAAAGGTCTGTCAGAGACAGACCTTTTAAATTATCGAAGACTTATTGGCCGGACTTACGGTTATTTACCGAGCATTTTGTTCATAGCCTTTTTCCACTGAGGAACATCTTTATTGAAGGCGAGTTCATCATATTTTCCTGATACGGAACCGTAACTGGGTATTTCAAGGTTTAATCCATGAGCGTTTGCATAACGTGGTTCCTGATGTTCGTTATGAATAATAACCTCTCCTACAGCATCCATAAGATTCTGTGCAGCTTCTTTAAGTTTCGGATCACTTATTGTCGGATCCTTTACTATAAGCTGTGCAAAATGGAAAGCATCTTTACCGGAGCTGAAGCTCTGGGTCTTTCCTGCAAGACCTTTGAGTGTTGCATTCGGTGTGGATGTGGCAAGGATTGCATCTGCAAGACCTGCTGCAGCATTATTGAAAGCACCCATCTTGGAGAGATCGAATGCTGACATAGTAGGAAGATCATTCTGGTGTGCTCCTGCAGAATCTACCTGTTTCATGGCAAATTCTTTCGGTTCTAAAGTTATTCTATTTCTTAATTTTTCCTGTGTGTCACCGAGTACTTCAGCTGACATCAATAAATTTTTATAACTGTGCCTCTGTGGTGCCAGTGTGTTTCCGTCTTTATCTTTCAATACATCGTTATAGGTCCATCCTGCTCCGCCTTCACTTTCCTGGGAAGCAACCATAAAGTTTGTATGATCTTTCAGTTCATTTGCAACTTCGCCTGTAGCCATAAGACAGCAGTCAAAAGCAACTATATCCAGTTTTACACCTGTTTCTTTCTGAGCCATATCCAGAGCCTGTCTTATCTGAGGTGTACTCATCCATCCGCCTGTAGAGTCATCGGAAATAGCTCCTGACCATCCGCCGCCGTGGTCGCCAATATCAAGCATATAATGTTCTGCAGGAAATTTCTTTACTGAATCAATTATGAATTTTGCAAGGAATTTCGGATCTGATGTATTGACAAGACCGTGATTTTCAAGAACTTCAGACTTCAATCCAGGTGTTTTATCCTGTGTTATATAATAAGTTTTGGCCCCTTTTCCTCTGTTAAGATCGAGTAAAGCCACAATATTTGTATTTGCATCGGAACCGATTCTTTCCATTTCATCTACATCGGATTCTATATAGGGTGCCAGATTATTGTCACCTGCTGCATAATGCATAAATGTCCACTTTTTTGGAGCTGATGTTTCACTTGCAGAGGATCCTAAAGTTACTCCGTCCTGCGGAAGGGCTGCTCCGTCTTCCTTTGGTTTCTGCTGACTCACCTGTGGCGTGTAGGCCTGGATGTTAGTATTGTTATTAATTTTCATTATTAATCCCCCTCTATCATTAAAATAAATCTATTACAATTATAATACAATACTTTTTATAGAAAGTCTGTTAAAATTTTGTTAACATTTGGACAAATTTTCCTGTAAGCGGTAAAAAGTGAGTAATGAACAGTAATCTGACAGGTTTATTAACTGATTATATTTTCCGACTCTTAAGAATTTTGAGGATCAATCATACCAATAAAAACACCGAACCTGCCTGTTTTGCCATTTTCTGCTCTGTGGGAAAAAAATAAATCCTTTCTACAAAAAGTACACAGTTCTGAAATCTCTAAATGTTCTTCTTTTATACCTGCCTCAAGAAGCTGAAATCTAAGGGCTTTCTTCATGTCAAGATATAAGGAGCCATTCTTCTGATGAAAAAATCTTTTCCCCTGATCTCCGAAATTATTATAAAATTCCATGAAAACATCATGGCCTACCTCATAACAGCACGAGTCTATACATGGACTTATACCGGTACGTATGTCACAGACATGGCAGTTAAAACGTTTTTCCATTTCTTTAATTGTTTTTACTGCCAGCTTTTTCACAGTTCCGCGCCATCCGCAGTGAGAAATGGCTATAATTTCTTTCACGGGATCATAAAAAACTGCCACTGCACAATCTGCCACAACAGCCATAAGCAACAGGTTTTTATCACTGCATACGAGACCGTCTGTTTTTTCTATGGCATCATCCCAGCTAAAAGCGCCTCTCCCTTCCTCTGCATGTGTAACCACAGACAGATTATCACTGTGAACCTGTTCCATAGCTATAAGGTTATTCAGAGTAAAACCGAGGTTTTCTGAAGCTTTTTCTCTGTTAGAAATTACAGTATTAAAGTCATCATTTACATGTATTCCGAGATTGAGGGAATGGTAAGGATATGAACTATAACCGCCTGTCCTGGAAAAAACCGCACATTTTAAATGAGGGTAACAGGAAAGATGTTTGAAGGTAAAGTAAGTAATAGGTTCTGCAGTGGTATATACTGTTTCTGATAATCTCATAATCGCTTTTCTGACTGATACATTCCGTGTAAACTTCTGACTTATTTTATGATAATTTGAGGTTGTAAAAAAACAACCATATCATATTTACAATCGTAACGCGTGACGCGTGACGCGTGACGCGAGGACAATAACCATAATTTGCCAGAGTTATTTTCTTACAGTTCCTTTACACGAAAAATTTTACACTCTCGTTATTTCTATTATTCTTCAGGTAAATCTATAACTTCTTTTTTAGGTAAAGTAAATGTAAAAATAGTACCTTCATTGATACGACTCTGAACCCAGACCTGTCCCCCATGAAGAGTAATGAGCTCTTTTACGAGAGCAAGGCCAAGACCTGTGCCGCCATATTCTCTTGTGGTACTTCCGTCTATCTGTCTGAATTTTTCAAATATTATATCAAAGTTTTCTTCGGAAATGCCTATGCCGGAATCTGCCACAGCTATTTCAAAATACCTGTCTTTTTCTTCTACCCTTATTTCAACTCTTCCGTCATAAACATTGAATTTTATGGCGTTATCCACTAAATTTCTGATAACTCTTTTCAAACGCTGCGGATCGGCATAAGCAGGGTTTATATCCGGAGGTATTTCGACTGTAATAGTTATCTTTTTTCTTTCCTTCTCATTTAAAAGGCTGTCCAGACATTCTTCTATAATTTCTGTTAAAACTATTTCCTCGCGGTTTAATACTATTCTGTTGGTCTGAACAAGAGAAATATCCAGAAGATCATCTACCAGCCTGAGCATGTGTTTACCGTTTTCAAGAATATATCTGCTGCATCTCTGGTATTTATCATTTACCTCTCCGAGCCTGCCGCTGACTATGGTTTCAGAAAAACCAAGTATGGATGTCAGAGGGGTTCGCAATTCATGACTTATATTGGCCAGGAACTCATCTTTCAGAGCATTGGCATCCTGTAACTGCCTGTGCGATTCCTGAAGTTCAACAAGGGTACGCTGTAAATTCTCATAAAGCTGAGCATTTTCTATCGCAACAGCAGATTGATTTGAAAGGGCTGTCAGGAGTTCCAGGTCGGATTTATTAAAGACACCGCTGTTAACCCTGTTATCTATATAAATAACACCAAGGATCTTCTGCTTTAATTTAACCGGTACGCACAATATTGATCTTATTTCATGAAGAAGTATACTGGAACTTTTTTTAAACCTTGGATCCTGGAGGGCATTCGTACTTAAAACACTTTCACCTGTTTCTGCAACTTTCCTTACAATACTCCTGCTCAGTGAAAGATCGTCCTCTACAATTTCCTGTTTATCCATACGTCTTGCAGTTTTAAAAACAAAATCTCCCGTATCTTTATCAATAAGTACGATATATCCTCTCTCTGCTTTCATAACATCAAGAACCATGTCCATAACACGGTTTAACACTTCATTAATATCCAGAGTAGAATTAATTACCTGCCCTACCTGATAAAGTAAAGCAAAACGATCACTCTTTATATTCGGGAGAATCTTTGAACTTCCAGAGCTTTCTGTCATAACGAATTCCTAACACTGCTATTTATATAAGTACAAATTTGATAACAATTAAACTATTATAACAAAAAAGTTCACTAAAAACAATATATAATAGGGTAAAGATTTATTATTAAGTGAACAGCAAGTAGTGAACAGTGAATAGTAAGTAAAATCTTGTTTTTTTCACTTTTCACTTTTCATTTTTCACTCTAAATATTATGCAACAAATTTCTTTTTTCATTGCATGTAAAATCACCTGTAATTTTTAAAGACTCTCCCGTTCTGTCAGGCAAAAATCTCTTGTTTCTTTCATAACAGCCTCAAAATTCACATCATACATAAAATTATCTCCATGTACGCTAAAAAGTCTGTGAAGCTTATAGTCCAGATTATCCATAATATAAATTAGTTTATCAATAGATGCTATCTTATCTTCAGGTGTCACAATATCATTACAATCAGGATATGGGCCTATGGTCCAGTCCCCTGTTATCATAGTGCCTTTAAATACGATCATAAGATCCTCATAAGAATGTTTCGGTGCATATATTAAATATAGCGGTTCTCCTCCTATATCAATCTGATAAAAATCGGTAGAGAAAACCTCATCGAATAATCCTGTATGATTTGCTATTTTCTCACCGTATATTCTTTTGTTTCTGGTCCAGTAAATATAAAAAAAACTCTTAATAAAATAATCATTAAAAAAAGACGTATGGCCCAGAAGTTTTGCTTTCGGGAAAGCTTTTTTATAGTGGAATATAGAATAGGTATGATCAAGATGGGAATGAGAGCAGAGAATATATTTCGGCCCTTTTAATCTCTCTTCTTTTATAAAATCTTTAATATATTCAATAGGACGGTTCTGTCTCCTGATAAAAGGAGGCATTTCTACAATGGCACATTCACCGTTTGCTTCCAGCAGCCATGTAGCACAGAGCGGATTGCCATAGCGGCCTATCATATAAATTCCATCGGCACATTTATTCATAATCAGTAACCGGTGAGCAGTTACCAGTTACCAGTTACCAGTTACCAGTTATCAGTTATCAGTTACCGGTTACTATAAACATAGAAGACTAAATATTAATGTACAGATAAGTTTTACTATTACCATTGTAATGTTTACTGGTCATTGTTCTTCACTGGTTACTGTTCACTGCTCACTGTTCACCCTTCACCACCTCACGATTTAAATATAACTACAAGGGGTACTATAATTTCCTCGGGAGAAATAGAGCCATGAACATATCTATTTTTCCCGGACTGAATTATTTCACGAAACCCGTGATCGGAAAACAGAATTACCATAGTCTTCTGAGGCAAAGATTTCATGTAAGACTCCAGGTAGACTCCTAATTGAATATCTATTTCCTGATATAAAACATGAAGATCTTCACAGGAATTATGTATTTTATTATCTATCAGATTATATTTAGTAAAATTTTCAACAGTGCCTGTCTGTTTCCTTTCTTCGTGCAAATTACTTTCTTCTTCAAAGTGTAATTCATCAAAGGAAAATCTATCCAGAGAAGCTACGGGAGGCCAGTCAGATAGACGGAATGCCTCCAGTTGAACAGATGTGACAGAAGGAGCATGGGCCCACAGAGGAATTTCTCTCACGATTCGACATTGAGAAAAACAGGGAAACCTTTTTTTCTTAATATATCCCCATAAATCCCAGCGCAGACCGTCTAAAAGCAAATATTCTATATGCTCCGGCCTGAGAGAATTACTGTACATGGGCAGAATATCAGATACAATATCATGTATAAAATATGGTCTTGGCTTTTCGCCCTTTTTCCATTTATCATAACTCATGGAATAAAAATTAATAAACTCATCATTATATAATTTAAAAATACCGTCTATCCTGTCTTTTAACTGATATAAAAATATATCTTCCACTGCAGATTTTACTGATTTATTAAAAGAACTCAGCCAGTAATGGAGAAAAGAAAGATATAAAGAGAAAACCTTTTCCCACTGTAAATAATTATTGAGTCTGTCACAGTGATATTTATCCAGTGCATCAATAGATTTATTGATGGAAAAAAATAATTTAAAGGCTCTTTCTTTATCACCTTTATTCATATCTGTACTGTTGTAAAAATCCGACAGTTCCTGCCTGTTCACAAGAGACGGCTTATCGTGCAATAGTTTAAAAAGCAGATAATAAGCCTTTTCCCTGATAAAGGGAAAAACTTCCTCTTTCTTTATTGTATTTAAAGTCACTGACAGTTTATCCTCTGCGGAATTCTCCGTAACAGTATTCCAGAGAGTCACTTCAAGTTTTTCCTGGAATATTATTCCTTCAGCATCTTTTATGAGAGCTGCGGCAAGATCTTTCTTTTCGAAAAAAATATATTTCCCGAATTCAATTATTGTATCATAATCTTTCTCAATGTCATGGAAAGAAATTCCTGTTAAGGGGGAAACATTTTTCTTATAATCTATGGAATGAAAAGAAAACCAGAGCAAAACCCATAAAAGTACATTAAATTTTTCTTCCCCCATTTTCTGATAAAGATACGACAGTTCGGGATATCGTTCATGTATCTCCAGTTTCAGCGGTAATTCTCTGTGAGATGAAGTCTTTGATATTACCTTTACATAGATTTTACTGTCCAGCACTTCCCCTCCTGTAACCCACTCCTGAAATATTTCAGTAATTTTATCCCCGGGGAAACTCCTGTCAAGCAGATTATCATAGAGATCATCAATATTCCTTGTAACAATAATAAATCTGCCGCAGAGAGCTTCATTAACGGCATCTATGACGGGAGGATTAACACATTCTCTCAGATGTGACAGCAATGTTATATCATCTAAATCTATTTGAAGCAGTTGCCTCAGTGAGGAAGCTATTTTATTTTCTCCAATCTCTTCGAGGCCTTTTATAACATAGAAGAGATTTTCTCTGTATCTTTCCTCACGAAGAGCGGTAAGATATTCTTTTATTCCTCTCTCTATAATACCTTCCACTTCATGTAAAGAAGGAAGAGAAACTTCATTACCCGGGAGAAATCCGCAGGTACAGACAGGTTTTCTTCTGAGAAGTCCCGGTTCGAAATAACGGCATTTCTGTTCCATTATCCTGGCAATGTACCTGTCTACTTTTACTCTGTCATCCTTTACGGACAGGAAAGAAATCTTTGAAAAATGTTTGAGTAACCTGTATCCTTCAGTATCTTTAATTCTATCGAAGACAAGGAATCTTTCTTCTGAAAGAACTGTCATATGTTCCTTCTGATAAACAGATTGATACATGGTGACAAATCTCTCAAAACTCTCTTCCAGTTCTTTCATATAATCCGGCGTAAATACGTTTGTATCTGACAGAATTTCACTTACCCTTTTTTTCTCTTCTGTAATAAGTAGATAATCTTTATGTTCAGGAATGGAAAAACCGGGATAATTTATGTAGTGATAAATAAAGAGATATTTATCGACATGTTTAAAGAAAAAATTCTTTATATGATCAAATTTTTCAAAAGTTTTAACAATATGAGGGGATTCCTGAAGACACAGTGACAATCTCTCAAGGCCTTCCAGGGAAGAATAGGAGATTTTAATTTCTTCCAGAACAGATCTTACTGTTTCAATATCTTTTCTTATACAGATCCAGTCGAAATCTTTCAATCCCTGATAGTTACAGATTTTGTTAATTTCACCTGACAGTTTATCTATGTCTTCTTCCATTTCTCTTTTTTTCTGGCATAATATGTTCCATATTTCCTGCTGATTTCCATAGGTAAAATCTTCTTTCTGATATTTCTGAGGCAGAAAGGTCAGAGAGCGAATTTTTTCCTGAAGAGAAGAAGGTATAAGCTCTCCGGGCAATATATGAGTAATTTTTTCAAAATTACTTCCGCTTATCTGATTGAGTCCTATCTTTCTGTCTTCATTTACAGGCGTGATTAAACCTGAGAATACAAGGGAATAAACAAGAAGTTCGAACTGTAAAGAAGATATGCCGAAAAGCCCTTTTCTCATCTGCCAGTATATGTCTTCCAGAAGATTTTTTTCTTCAAACATAAGAGATAAAAAGAGAGATGTAATCTCACTTTTTCTGGGAGAAACAGACAGTTCGAAACCTCCGGGGATTTTCCTTACAAGCTTCATGGGCTGAAGAAATCCCTCTATTATCATTCGCAGACCGTAATCAGGATTTCTGTCTATAATCATCCTTCCCGGCCTTAAAAACCTGTCTATGAGATCTTTTATTTTATTCCTTGTCAGGGCAGGCATAAAAGGAGATATATCTATATGTTTCGGATAAATATATTCCAGAACGGAAGAAGAAACCTGTTCCAGTATATTATCAAAAGAGAAAAGCTCGTTTATTACGGAATATTTTATGTCACACGGAAAAAAAATAAACCTGCCAGATTTATAGCTTTCAGTGAGTAATGAAAAAACCTTTTTTCTTTCTTTATCTAAAAGGGATGACAGTAATTCCACTGCTCTTTTACCTGTAGCGGAACTGTCTTCTTTATATTCTTCCCATAACATCATATGAGAAAAAGCTTCTCTGAAAGGTCTTTCATCAATGATTTTTTCAGGAATCCAGAAGACATATGATTTCTTATCTTCTATGAGAGGAACTATTATGTCCTCCAGATATTTAACCTGTTTATCTATTTCAGAGGGAGTGGCAATGAAAAACACAAAATCCATTTCACTTTTTGCCATCTGTTCTGACAGAAGAGAAATTTTTTCACCGGTAAAACGGGTAAGAGATGTTATGACAAGCCCTGTATCACGGGCTGTATTCTGCCAGGTAACACTTCTCCTTGTAAGAGAATGAAGGCGAAAGTGAGCAAGTGGAAAGAGAGGATCGGTAAACCACGGGAACAGTTGTTCATATATCCTGCTGTCTTCCGGGAACAGACTGTTTTCAATATATTCTGTCTTTCTCTTTATAATAAGATTTATATCTGCTTCCATATCTATAAAATAAGCATATTCAAACGGTTCCTTATGTTTTATTACACCTATGTAAGCGCCGTCTCTGCATAGTCTTTCAAGAATATCACTTATATACTGATAATTTATCCCGGATTCTATATCTGTAACCCTGTAGAGAATAATTTCTGCCATGTTCTTTACGGAATAATGTTTTTTTATGGGAAGTATGGCAGAGATAATAAGAATCTTTATCAGTCTGAAAGCCAGAAGTCTTTCTTCGTCCGAAGGAAAGAGTTTGTCCATTTCATGTTCGTAATATTTATAAACTATGTCATGATAGATGTTCAGTTCTATTGTTTCTTTTATCCTTACTCTGAAATGATCAAATATAAGGTCAGGAGTAAGGAGCGTATCGTCCGCCCATTGAAGTATACCTTCTATATTCCTCGTATCATCGCCTTTTATCTCATAATGGATAAAATCTACAACACCTCTCTGCTGGGAAAAAAGAAATTTCAGATTATCCAGTAAGAAAACCGTTTCGGGGTGAACAGGATAAAGAGAAACGAATCGTTCTTCTGTCACAGACCATGACGAGAAAGCTCCTTTAAATTTTTTATATAACGTTTTCAGTCTATCTATGGCACCATCCCGTTTTATAATGAGTCTTCCTTTTATTAATTCTTCTATGTGTTTTCCTGTGAGAAAGAGTCTGACAGGGTATCTGTCCTTTATTTTATTGAATACATAGGGGGAAATCTCCCCCGTTTCTTCTATTCTTTCCTGAAGGCTCCCGGTTATCCAGAGAGGAAGAGAAGAGGAAATTTCCCCGAGAAACTGTAAAAACCTTATATCTTCATTAAATTTTCTCCCTGTAGGTTTGGAGCGGAGAAATTCCGAAAGTTCATCAATAAGGAATACCGCACCCGTATAGCCGGAGGAAGAAATTATTTTCATAAAATCGGTAAAGAAATCTTTTCGTGAATATTTAAATCTATAGGGCAGATCAAGTTTTCCTATGAGTTCTTCCAGTAAAGATAATTCGACTTCATCAGATCTGACATCTGTCTCCGAGAATCCTTTTTCGGAGAGAAAAATCTCAAGGTCTGTTCTGTAACGGGCAGTTAAAAGACTTATTATATCATCTTTAAATCTCTTCATATCGGAGAGAATACTTTTGCCTGTCAGTTTTTTGATGTGACTGTCCAGGGAGAAAGAAATAATATCTTCAAGGCTTTCACTGCTGCTGTGTTCCAGAAGAGACAGATTTAAAACGAAAAATTTTTCATCTGTGATTTTTATCGAGAGTTCCGATAATTCGCCTGAAAATCGGAGTAGACCGTGAGATAATGGTTCAGAGAGAAGAAGGCTTAATATACCCAGGAAATGGGATTTACCTGTACCGTAACTGCCCTGAAGGAAAAAACCCTGTCCTTTTTTCCTTGAAATTTCCCTTAATATTACTGTGAGATTCTCCGTTACTTCACCTGTAAGTATAAAACTTTCATAAAGCAGTTTTTTCAGATCTTCATCCAGGAGATCGGAAAATTTTATAACTGTTTTTACCGGCGGTACGGAAATAAGATCTGATACTGAAGTCATGATAAATTCCTTTTCCTGATAAATAATTTTTTTTATATTATATCATAGTGAAGGCTTTTTGTTATTTTTTTATATTTAAAAGACCTGAAAAAGGAATAACTTTTTATAAACGAATCTATCTACAAAGGTCATTAAAATGACTTTACTGCAAATTAAAAACCTTGCAATATAAGGGGTTTATGCTTTTGATAACAATCACTGATTTTTAGTCAATGTAACCTGCAAGAAAATTAATAAATTTAGTACAAATAGAAAAAATTTCAAAAAAAAAAAAACAGGGGAAATTTTTTTTAAAAAGAAGGATATTTAAAGATAATTATAGAAATTGAGATACTGAAAAAGTTTTAACTTATAATGAATATGTTAAGGTTAAATTTAAGAGCCCGCACCACAAGCGCCCCCTGTTAAAACGGTGCTATGAGCGGACTCCGTATTCTAACTATAACATAAATTCTTAAAAATGTATTCTATACCTTTAAAGATATAGTAGAAATTTTTTGGAGGGAGAAAAGGTTATGTTTAAATTAAAAAGAGGTTATTTTTACACTGCTATTTTATTAATAATAAGTATTGGATTTATTATTTCGAGCTGCGGCGGAGGAAGTAACAATGGCACTCTGCCGGTTACAAATACTAATACCAGTATAGATTCCAATCCTTCCGTTGTTACTTCTACACCGACACCTGTTTTAATTCAAAAACCGATTCAAGGCTATATTTATAGCTATAATACCGTAACGGAAGATGGAGAAACTGTTCCATGCATTAATATCCTCGATGTACCTGCATGCCAGAATGACGCGTCTGGAAACGAGTCTTTTATTACGCAGGTTTCAAATAATTTAAAGCAGGACTACCCGGAAGATTGGAAAAAGCCGGAAATTCAGGAGCTTTATGCTCAGTTAAGCAGTACCCTTTCAGAGAGCAGGCCCCTGCCTGAGTATAGTGCACAGGCTCAGGTGTCGTCTGTATATAGCGATACATCTATACCTGTAGGTTCTGATGGCCACTTTGATAATACAGTCCTTACAGGAGCTGCAGACAATAATGTGAAGCTGGAATTGGCACTTGGAGAAGATAGTTATGCTGAAGTGGAAACACTTCCTTCGTCATCAGGTAATATAAATTCCAGTGATGCCACAGGTGCAGCAGTGCTTAAATCCTGCCCTGAGAAGATATTTGCCTTCCCGGGAGAGATTGTAATATTTAAAGTCTATTCAGAGCCGGGAATTAATCTGAAATCGGCAGGTCTGAAGTTCACATTAAATAACACCTCCATAGGTTGTATAACACAACCGGTGTATTTATGCTTGTTCGGAGCACATAAATATCAGGTGGCCTATGGCTGTGTGTATATTAAGCATGGTCTGGATACCCCCGTCGATACCACAATAACGGCGCGGCTGAATTCCGGCCAGAGTATGAATATTTTCCTGGAGGTTATAAAGAAAACTGCAAGTGTATCTGGCACAGTTTATACCGGAGGAAGCACTCTGGTAAAAGGTTATGTAAAATCTCTGGGGCCGAAAGCATGTTGCAAGATTGACTCGTCAGGGAATTACAGCCTGCCCCGCGTATTCATGGGGCATAGCAGGTCTGTCATTGCAACATGGTGGACTTCTGAGAATGGGCAAAAAGTAAGGCACAGAGAAGAGAAGGTAATTGATTTCTTGAATGCTAACATAGCCGGATTTAATTTTGGAGTGCCACCAACGCCGACTCCTACACCTACTCCCCGACCTCCTTATGATGAATTTTATGATCAAGTAACATCAGCCGTCCTTTATAAGTACAATGAATGGGAAGCAGAATTAGGGAAAGATGAGGCAATTCAGCGTATTATAATATGGCTTAATAGAGAACTGCCTGATGGTCCTCTTGTGCCTGATGAAATAGCAGGTGCTTCCTCAGGGAGCAATCCTCATGAGATATCGGTTTACTTCAAGGATGGCATGAGTATATGTATTTTCACTTCAGATCCAATAATAGTAGAACAACCAGACCCTAATGAAGAGATAGTTGAGAAAGAAGAAATAAAACCTCTTTCCCGTCTTAATGCCAATGCAAACACCACTGTCAAAAATGCCGATGTGTTAATTTTATCTCCTTTTTTCTGGGAGAATGAAACTGCAGATTGCAGAATGGAAAATGAAATTAATAGTATCCTAGTGGATAATGGTTATAATGTAACGTGTAAAAAGCCAAAATCTGGTGTAGATTTTTATTTCGACTGGGAGCATCCGATAAAAGACCCGAATGCGCCTAACCCTTATATACCTCTAATTAAATGTTATTTAACGTCTAGCTGGGACAAAATTGTGACTCCATGGGACTTTGAGAATATGGAAAAATATGGAATAATTTATATTGCTACACATGGGTGGACTCAAACAGATGATCTTGATTGGGAGGTTCCAAGTGATGATAGCGAAATACAATACTCTTATCTGTACTGCGGTATTGATGTAAGATCCTGGTGGTTGGATAGGTTTAAGAAAACACCAATAGACAGTTGGGTGGAAACTCATCCTCGCTGTAATGATATTGAGGATCCTGCTGACCCTGGGTTTTGGCGCTATGTTTATAGAGAAATAAAGTTTGAGAATGCTGTAGAAAATCACCCACAAGCTTGGACCAAAACAGTAAATTTTACTAATAGATATTTTGCCAATCTAGATAATGGAAGGAATTTTAAAGATTCACTTATCTACATCTCTGCTTGCCGTTCATATTGGATGAAAGAGTATTTCAAGAGTCCCAAAGTATATCTGGGCAATGAGAAAATTGGTAATAGTGGGTGGACCAGGCCTTTTGCATATTACTTCTTCGGGTTTATGATGTATGGCCCTGAGGGCTGTGCTCAAGATGATAAAAAGAATGGAAAGTTGTTTAAGATACCTAATGCTCCTATACCTGACGGGAATCCACCATTTGACCAAAATATCCCAATGGATGCACATGAAGCTTTAAAACAGTTAGCTGATTATTACAAAGTTAACCCTGATCCATATCAATACCCACCCCTCCAAGATGAGGGCGCAGGTTGCAAGGTTAGAATATATCCGGAAGTCACGACTGACCCTGTATATTTTCCTGTCCCTGTAACTGTAACAATTCATAAAAAATAACGAAGTTTACTGTAAGGAGACTAAGATGGTAAATAAATATTTGTCAATATTATGCTTTATATTGTGTTTTATCTTTACTGGATGTCTACCCAAACAGCCTACAGCCAGTCCTACAGTAAAATCTTCGGCTACTTCTCAAATAAAAGACTATGTCTGTACAGGTGAATATGATTTTAAGTATGAAGGACATTCTTTTACAGTAGATTATAAAGGGGATTTTTATTTAACAAGTTATGCAAATAAGTCTCGCATGAATATCAAAAAATATAATTCTCAGGGGAAATATATAACCAGTTGGATACCTGAAATAAAAAAGAGAAAAAAGAACTGCTGGTTTTCAGAGAAAAAGGAATTACCTCACTCTGAACAAATCTCTGATATTTTTGCTGATAACGAAAGTTTTTATCTTATCTATGTTGCATCCTATAATAATTATAGGGAGTGTATCGGCCATATTGAGAAATTTGATTTAAATGGTAATTTTATAACTGCCATAAAGCCTGAAAAAGTTTCTTACATGGGAGATTTTCCGGGGTATATTACGAAGGATAAAAATGGAAATTTTTATTTGGCCTCACATATACATATAGAAAAGTATGATACTAACTGGAAGTTACAATCTATGTTATATCCATTTGAACAGAAACAAAAGGGGTATAAAAAGGAAAAATCTAGTTTGCAACCTATATCCGGGATAGATGATTTAATAGTAGATTCTCAAGGATATATCTATATTTTGATAAAGAATGGTGATATTATGGAACCGTATAGTCATATTGCCAAATTCGATTCTTCCGGTAATTTTTTGATGAATAAAAGATTCTCTGAGGGAAATGATTATTTCTATTTATGCGCTATAGAAATAGATTCTGATGATAATATATACGTATTGGGTGTAAATTATGATAAAAAGTATCGTATTCAAAAATTTGGTTCCAGTGGAAATTTTATAACGGGATGGAATTTTGAACGTACTGGAAATATGTTCATCAGTAGATATACTGATATGAAGATAGATGCTAAAAGAAATGTGTATATTTTCTTTGTCAAAGGCACCATTAAAAGATTTTCACCAAAACAATAAGGAGGGTTTGTAGTAATGAAAATTAAAGTTTTATTAACACTATTAATAATAACCCTGATTACTATAGCCATAATTTGCGGCTGTGGAGGAGGAAGCGGAACTACTCAGCCGGCTTCTCTGGTCACTCCTACACCGGATTATACAGATACAGGTACAGGAGACACTGCATACATTACAGTCAGGGTTAAATGGCCGGAACAGGGTAAGACCGGAAATATGCGTACAGTTTCAGAAAACGGGAAAGATCTCACAACTTCCATGATCCCTTCTGGTACAAAGATAATAGACATATATGTAATTGACTATACAGATAATCCAAATAATCCAAATGTTCCATGGGATAAAGTAGTAGCTTCAGGTAATATTCACGAAGGGGAAATTGAGAAAACAATTTCTATCCCTGTAGCTACAAAAATTATCGGTAAGCCTACACCGGGCGCCCCCAATCAGGGTAGTACAGGGCCACCTCCTGCCATTCGTGTCAAGATGCTTGCAGAAGCTTTTAATGAGTTTGATGAAACTCATCCCACAAGTCGTATTGGAAGACAAGTAGCACGTACAGATCCAAATACAGCAGCACTTAGAGATTTAAAAGTTGGTAATCAGGAAGCCTATATTTTCTTATATCCTGACTTAGAATTTATGATGTCAGCTACTGAAACTACGACAGCACGCTCTATAATCGCTTCTGATACAGGTTCTTCAAATGAATATGATATAAATGCCAATCTTCAGCTCATGTATGGAACGCCTTTCCCTGTTTCTACAGTAATACCAGATACATCAGGTGAAATATCAGAGCCTATGGAAGGTCAGACAGTCAAATTCAAAGTAATACAGGGCAGCGGTCAACTGGATGCGATACAGGCACAGACAGATCCGAATGGCGACTGTAAAGTGCACTTTACCAGCACATCGGCATATAATGTAATAGAAGCTTCTTACCAGTATGACCCGGATGATCCGAATACCATTGTAACAAGTCAGTGCACTATAGGAGAAAATTACGAACTAACTCTTCCTGCTTCCCTGGAAAATACACTGGGCAATATTACTTCTATATCAGCCACACTTCAGATTAAATATCCACCCTCAGATCCGAATAACCCTGCTTCTGCTCCTGCTCCTAAACCTGTAGTCGGTAAACCAATTAAATTTGAGATAAAGACAGACGGATTAATGGAAGGGAATGGCCATTTCTCAGGTTCTCAGACGGATCCACATATAATTGAAGCTGTAACGGATCAGGATGGAAATTGTTCTGTAGATTTTATCGGTGATACAGCAGGAGATGTAAAAATAGAAGGTACATTTCAGGCGAACCAGGATGTTCCTCCTACTACTGCACTCCCCTGTATTATACATATAAAAAATCTACAGAGTAGTGGTTATTTACTTCAGATGAGCTCTATCGACAACCTTGCAGCTATCCCTCAAGACGGTCAAATTGATATTACTGCACTTCTCCTCAAAAATATTTATGGCACTTATCCACCTGTGCAGGGGGCCACAATCACCTTCAGGATAAAATCAAAAGACGGTATCCCCTGGAACGGCAATGCTCTATCACCATTAACAGCGACTACCGATCTCGACGGAAAGTGTTCCGTATTATTTACTGGCACAGAAACAGGGAGTTACGAAATAGAAGCAGAATTTAAGGATATACATTCTGATGGAACTTATACTTCTTATACAGGTTCGCTAAGTATAGAAGTGACAAACGGATTAATATGGAAAGAGGATTTTGAGTCTTATGAACCATATACCTGGCCGGAGCCGGTTTTGTGGTTACTCTACAATGGTTCTCCCGGGCCTGAGAATTGTATAGTTCCTTTTGGAAGCGGTCAAGGATTGAAGATGTTTCAGTCTCATGTCTATTATCTAGGAAACTTTACAGGGACATATAAAAGTGAACTCAGGCTTACTGTTAACAATGGTGATGATGCTCCCCGTTTTAACGGAGAAATTATTCCGTCCTATACACAGGGTGTAGTGGGTCTTACACGTAGTGAAGGATATTTTATTCCACAATACACAGTAAATTTCTTATCCTTTGTTTACAATGAAGAAGTAGAAGGCAGATATAAAATTTACGGTATGAACGGTCTGGATTTAGGAAGTTATTCTCAGAATACTCCTTATTCTGTTATAATAAGATTTAACGGTGATTTCAGGCGATACGGCAGCGGTGAAATTGTATATTTTATTAATGGTACGACAAAATCCATTACTTTAGATCAGGACAGCAGAATGAGGATCTCGTCATGTAATTATCTGACACTGAAAGCTGCTGATACAACTGCCTGGTTTGATAATATAGAATTTCGCGACCGCGCAGGATTACCTCAGAATGACATCCTGAAAAGCACAAATAACCCATTACAGATAAATAATAATAATCTTTAAAAGAGCGAAGGAAGTTTCGATGATTAAGAATTTGATAGAAACTTCCTCCTCTTTATGTATTATTCTTCTTACTATTGTATATGTTATTTTATGGTTTCTATTATGTAATTTTTATTCGGTATTGACCCATTATAATATTCCTCTTTTTACTCTCTGCAGAGTTCCTGATAAGATATTCTTTACCATCCTGATTTTTATTTCCCTCTCGTTGATATATATTCTGAATTATTATCTGATAAGAAAGGTCGATACAATATCTCTTACGATAAAGATTACTGTTGTAATTTCTTTAACCGTCTCTTCTATACTAAACATTTTAACTTATCCTGTCGGTGCACCCGATATGTTTAATTATATCGCCAACTGTAAACTGGCTTATTTTCATTATCTCAATCCATATCTTCATACCTTCGGCACCTTTAAAAATGATCCTTTAGTATACTACTCGGTTCATATAAATATGCCTCTTGCCTACGGCCCTCTCTGGTTAATTTTATCTTATATTCCTTTTATCTTTTCAGGCTTTCGTT
The DNA here is from genome assembly GCA_040217695.1 of Vulcanimicrobiota bacterium. Lineage (GTDB taxonomy): Bacteria > Vulcanimicrobiota > SpSt-956 > SpSt-956 > JAKJGF01 > CALARM01. The sequence goes on from JBEHWO010000016.1 coordinate 29,920, forward strand.
CCTTACTATCTATGTTCATATCTTATAGAATTTTTACGTTGCTTTTCCTTATGCTTACCGGGATCCTTATATACATATACGAGGAAAAAGATAAAAGATGGAAATCCCTTTATCTGTTTATGTTAAATCCACTTGTATTATTTGAAGGTGTCGGAAACGGTCATAATGATATAATAACAACATTTTTTCTTATATACTCAGTGTTTAAATTAAGAAAAGATTCTGTTGCCGCTCTGCCTCTTCTTACAATGAGTGTTTTGATAAAATTCTTTACCCTGCCTCTGCTTCCGTTATATATCATGGAAATGATAAGAAGAAAATGGAAGTTCAAGAAAATAATCCTGTCCTGTATTCTGTCAGGTTCTGTAATAATAATTCTATTTGCTCCTTTCTGGTCGGGAGGTCATATGTTTAAAGGGCTTATAAATGGAATGGCTTCGTATTATACAATAAAAGGTATTTCAGTCCTTGCAATATTAAGGGAATATATGTCTGTCAATCAAATGACAGGTTTTTCTTCTGTAAAAATCCTATTTGCAGTAATATTTATAATCTTTCTGATTATAGAAATTTGCCTTATAAAAGGTAGATTTGAAGATAGAATAGTAGATATAATATTATTTTTTGTAGTCACGATTTCTTTATATTATCCCTGGTATTTCATCCCTGTTTTTGCGGTTCTTTCAGTTTCTGAAGATAAATCTAACAGACTTTATATGCTGATTTTTACCTTTTTCGGCATGTCTTTCTATCCTTTAACCGTGTGGTTCTGGTCATATACAAAACTGTCGGATGATTTAATATATTCATGCCTGTCTGTGATTATGATATTGCCTGTAATCATTTTCTTTATTTGCAGAATTATCAGAATATCAAATAAGGCGGTTACAACATGAGAAGCATGACCCTTTCTGTAATAGTGCCTGTTTATAATGAATATTCCACGGTAGAAGAAAGTATAAAGAGATTATTTATACTCCGACAGAATACCAGTCTTTCCGGTGTACAGGTAATAATTGTGGATGATTGCTCAGATGACGGTACAGAGAAGATTCTAAATAAACTATCTGAAGAATTACCATCTAAAAATTTCTTCCAATGGATATTCTTAAGACATAGCCAAAATGCCGGTAAGGGGAAAGCAATTAAAACTGCACTTGAGAAAGCTACGGGAGAAATAACCATCATTCATGACGGAGATCTGGAATATAATCCGGCAGATATGTTTAATATAATATCTTTATTCTCAGATACAAATGCTGATGCCGTATATGGTTCAAGGTTTCTTTCCGGAAACTGTTCCAGGAATGTTATGTTTTATCACAGGATTGGAAACAGATTCCTGACGCTCCTCTGTAATTTGATAACAGCCTCAAACCTTACGGATATGGAAACCTGTTATAAGGCTATAAAGACAGATATTTTAAAGGCTATTCCCATTGAAAGCAATGATTTCTGTTTCGAAGCAGAAATTACAATAAAACTTGCCGGAAGAGGCATATATATTTTAGAAGTTCCTGTAAGCTATACAGGAAGGGATTATAAAGAAGGGAAAAAGATAAATTATATGGACGGAATAAAAACTTTGATAGCCATAATTAAATACGGTTATCCTTTACTATATAATAACCTGTGATAATAAAGGCTTACAAATAAACTTGTTGAAAAATTTATCTATTTATAGTATAATGGTCATTGAGGTGGTCACCATGAAAATAACAACCATAAAAGAATTTCGCGATAAAGCCACTACTATATTAAAAAGCCCGGAACCGGTTCTCGTTACAAGACGGGGAAAAGCAGCAGGACTTTATTTTCCTCTTGAAGGAGATTCAATTCCTTTAGATTTACGAATGAACCTGCAATTATCCATTGCTGATTTAGTAAAAAAGAGTCTTGAACAAAAAGGTTTAAGTGAGGAGAACATACTTGAAGATTTTGAAACCTTTAGAGATAATCGTAGTTGATGCAAATCCTATCCTATCAGGTTTAATAAAAGGTAGTTCAATTAAGATCTTCTGGAAAAAGGATATAAGAGTATTTGCCACTACAGAATTTACTTTACAAGAAATTAAAAAGTATATCCCCAGGCTGGCAAATAAAGCAGGACTTGTAGAAGAAATTGTATTTTTTGATCTGGCTCTTTTACCGCTTAAAGTTTATTCGAAAGATTTTTATGTAGATCAAATCGAAGAGGCAAAAGAAAGAATTGGGAAAAGAGATCCTGAAGATGTAGAACTCCTGGCACTGGCTCTAAAACTTAAGGCTCCTGTATGGACAAATGACAGAGATTTTGAAAATACCGGAGTGGAATTATTTCCTACAGCAAAGCTTTTTAAATTTTTGGAAGAAGAGTAGAAGAAAATTACATTAATTTCACCATCTTCTTCTTAAGTCCCCAGAGTTTCTTCTCGGAAGGATGTTTTTTTATGGCTTCTTCTATTAATTTTACAAGGGCCTCTATTTCTCCTGTTTTTTTAAAGGCGGAAATCAACGAGGTTTTTACGTAATAATCTCCGGGATCATGAAGAAACACTTTGCTGAGTACCGATATGGCATCAGTAAAATGTCTCATTTTCATATAACAGAAGCCGAGCTGTTTTAAAATATAAATATCTCCCGTCATCTGCTCCAGGGCAAGCCTGTAATGTTTTACGGCTTCGTCAAATCGTCCCAGATCTTTAAGTTTACCGGCAAGAAAAAGTCTCAAATGAACATTTCCCGAAACAGATGACACCTTCAGGATGGAATCCAGTTCTTTAACAAGTTCTTCAGGAGGTTTATCAGCAGATTTTACTTCAATATATTCCCTGTAAAGGAATTTATCATCACGACATTTTTTTACAAGTCCTTCATAAATGTCCGTTGCTTCCTTATAGAATTTCAAATGCTTGTAGCATCTTGCAAGAAAGGTAAGGATTTTCACATCACCCGGTCTTTTTGAAAGTGACTGCTGGCAGACACTGAGTGCTTCGGAGAACTCGTTATTCTTCATAAGAGATTGTATCAGTCTCTTGGAAACATAAGGATTTTCTCCGACAGACATGGCAGTTCTGAAATAATCGACGGCATCTTTATATTTTCTTTTTTTAAGAGACACGTCTCCCTTTATTATAAGTGCTCTCTGATTATTAATTTCTCCAGACAACACTTCATCTGCCAGAGAGGAAGCTTCATCGAGTCTGTCCCGGCGGCAGTAGAGATCGGCAAGACTTGTGAGCAGAAGATTATTATCAGGTTCTTTATTTAAACCTTCAAGAAGTTCTTCTTCGGCACCTGCATAATCGCCTATTTCTTTTAATTTAAAGGCAAGATCGAGTTTTGTATTTATATAATCCATTAAATTCTAACGTAATAATTCCCATGTTCTGACTACAAGGTTGCTGTTAAATTCCGGTGAAGCCAGAATGGTTTCGTAAGCTCTCGATTGAACAAGGTTAAATCTGCCATTCTTATTGTCTACAAACATATTGCCTGTAAGAGCAAGACCATTCGGGTCTGCAAGCATAAGACCTCCTATTATGGTTACATTGGGAGGATAAGCATTATCGGCCATAGTCGTCTGTTCAACAGGTTTAATACGGGGATCTCCTTCAAAATCATAACTGTTCATACTGTTATAAAGATGGGCATAAACCCCTGCTTCACCTCCGAAGAGGTCTTTAACTTTCTGGCTCGCCACAGGTATGGTTCCATCGGGGCCGTTAAAATTAACAGTATTATGGCCGACTCTGTTAACAAGAACCTGACTGCCGGAACCTGCAGGCCCGCTGTAGCTTACAAGTATACGATTCTGATATGCTTCCTGCGGATAAGAAGTATGATTCTGCCCTCCGTTAAGTGTATAAGTTCCGTCAGGATTTTTGAAAATTTCACCCCTTCTCGGATCATCCACAGGCCACAGGCCTGACGAACCTCCGAAAATCCAGGTCACCTTGTTTAAACCGGGCGGCGGATCGGGATCATTAAATTTCACACCTCCGGGACCTATCAAAATGGTTTCCATAGGGAAACGCCAGGCAGTAGTGCCGGTTTCACCGGTTTCAACATTGTTAAATGTCTGTTCAACCCAGTTATCATCCCAGCCAAGTATGCCGCCAAGGGCTTTACTCGGATTATCAGGATCATTGGGATCCATTACGGAAACGTTCATATCTCCATGTGATACTACAGCTCCCTGGAGACTCAGATTAATAGAGCTTATTCTGCTGGCAGGAAGTTTTATGTCAATATCTTTCTCGCTCAGTAATGCTACCCCAGGGTCTGCCTGGCCTGTAACACTGGTTTCCATTATAAATTCAGAACCTCCGCCGGTAATAATAGAACCATTCCCTTCTACTTTGCCTATAACCCAGAAACTTTTATTCTCGGAAGATCCGTCAACGTAAATTTTCGGATAAGGTTTATCGGCTCCTTCCGGTTCCAGTTTGATTTTTGCATTTCCATAATCGGAATTCCTTTTAAAGGCAATTATCACATCACTGTCAATATATACATCCTTTGTAAAGGTAAATGTGCCGGTAGAAGGATCGACAGTTGCACCATCAGGCGGAGATACAGGGCTGTTAAGATTGGATGATTTAAAGAGTTTATAGGTACCGTCCGTATGTTTCTGAATTATATAAGTACCACCGTTCATCTTTCCGATACCTGACCTGGTAGAGGCATCTGTGATAATACCTTTTATATCAATAGGAGGAACCAGTTTAGCATTGGCATTATCTTTAAGTTCAGTTCCGTTACTGACATCATAACTGGCAATATTTACTTTTCCTACGGCACTTACAGTACCGCCATAGGCATTCACCTGTGAAGTAGCATCGGCAACAATTGCATCGTTATCACTGCTGTTGGAATGAAAAGAGCCTCCCTTATCGTCTGAAGAGGAAACGCTGGAAATATCAAAAATACTGGCTTTTATATCTGCTCTGCCTGTAATCCTTGCCACATCTGAAATAGACGGACGTCCCAGGATTACTCTTACACGTTTTATCGCATTTCCTGAATAACCGCTCACTATAAGGTCTACAGTATTTTTGTAAACCGTTTCATCTCCGTATCCTGCCTTATCCAGGTCTGTGGTGCCGAGAAGATTATTAAAAGAAAAATACTCTGTACCTTTAAACTTTATAGTAAAATTTCCTGTATCCGTACGGTGAGAGAACTCATCGGGACTCCAGTCAGGATCAAGCTGCAAAGCATATATGGAATAAGCAATGCCTGATTCTGCAGCTTCCAGAGCAGCGACTCTGTTATAATAATTTAAAGTATAATTAAGGTTATTGGAATTTATTGCCACAAGGGTTACCGTTAACATAACCATAATTATAAGCATCAATAAGATAGTAATAAGAACCATGCCGGTATTTTCTTTATATTTTTTCATACATTACCTCCCGATCATTAATATAAGTACCCGACATAATTACCCTGTATAATTGACGTTCATACTTATCGGAAATTAAATGATTCGTAACGCGTAACGCGTGACGCGTGACGCGAGGATTTCTTATAATCTGAGATTAAGTATATAATCTATACTATCACTCAAAATAACTATTTTGTAAATAGATAATTTATATTTAGAAAAAATAAATTCTGTTTTATTAAAATAAACAATTCAAAAACTATGGTTCCAGTTTTTCCATTCCTCTCATATAAGGTTTCAGTACATCCGGAACCAGAACAGTCCCGTCTGACTGCTGATAATTTTCCAGTATGGCAATTACGGTTCTGGGCAATGCCATGGCAGAGCCGTTCAGTGTATGGGCAAAAACAGGCTTACCTTTAGGTTCCGGCCTGTATCTTATACCGGCTCTTCTTGCCTGAAAATCGCCGAAATTACTGCAGCTTGAAACTTCAAGCCATTCATCACATCCGGGAGACCAGACTTCCAGATCATATTTAATCATGGCGGTAAAACTGAGATCGCCTGTACACATTTTTATAACCCTGTAGGTAAGACCGAGTCTTTTCAGGATATCCTCTGCATCACCTACAAGTTTATCAAGTTCTTCCATAGATTTCTCTCCCGGCACAACCTTTACCAGTTCAACCTTATCAAATTGATGGCCTCTTTTAATACCTCTCGTATCCTTGCCGGCAGACATTTTTTCCCGCCGAAAACATGCCGTATAGGCTACATAATTGAGAGGAAGTGTTTCTCCTTCTAAAATTTCCTCTCTGTGAAGGTTTGTTACAGGTACTTCAGCTGTGGGGATAAACCACAGATCCTCTTCTGCATCTCTATAAAGATTTTCACCGAATTTAGGAAGATTTCCCGTACCGACAAGACACTCTCCTTTTACCATATAAGGAGGATATATTTCCGTATATCCATGATATTCCGTATGTACATCAAGCATCCAGTTAATCAAAGCTCTCTGCAATTTGGAGCCACCTTTTTTGAGTACATAAAATCGTGTACCTGAAAGTTTTACACCCCGTTCAAAATCTATTATACCGAGCTTCTCACCAATTTCCCAGTGAGGAAGGGGCTTAAAGTCGAAATTCTTTTTTTCTCCTTCAGTTCGCACGATTATATTTTCTGTATCATCTTTTCCGACAGGTACAGACTCATGTGGCAGGTTTGGTACAAGAAGTAATTTCTCAGCAAGTTCTTCTTCCACTTTTTTTATCTCTTCATCCAGCTCCTTGATTTTATCCCCCACTTCTCTCATCTCTACGATGAGTTTTTCTCTTTCCTCTTTATCTTTCATCTTACCGATCTGTTTTGAAGTACTGTTTCTTTTCTCTTTAAGGCGTTCCACTTCATAGGTAAATTCACGTCTCTTTGCATTCAACACAACTATATCATCTACAGGTGCATAGGTATTTAACTTAGCAAGTTCCTCTTTTACAAAATCAGTTTTTTCACAGATTAATTTTACGTCTATCATGTTTTATATTCTCTCCTTTTTTTATCAGTCAGGTCCTTTATAATCGTGACGCGTAACGCGTGACGCGTGACGGGTGGTTCGTGATGCGTGATGCGTATTTTCATCGATACCGGTCGAACATGTTCGCTTCTACTGGTAACTGCTCACTGGTCACTGCTCACCGCCCATACTCCCACTTCATATTGATTTAATTTAAGCGTAACTTTTCCATCTTTAACCCTTATATCCCTGCCCAGAATCTTTTTATATTTTTCCGAAGAAATACCGTATAATCCGTCAGGAAGAGACGTCGAAATATTTACATTTCCTATTTTGCCTTTGTTCATGGCTACGAGTACAACATTTCCGTTCAGTTCCCTCTCGTAAACATAAAGATCATCACTTACAAAAAGTGTCTTCTGTGTTCCTCTCGATATGGCAGGATTTTTTTGCCTTAATGATGCCAGTTTATTTATATTCTTAAAAAATTTTCCGTCAGTTGAAAAATCATTCATCATCTGCCTGTTATAAGGTTCTCCTCCCACGCCCCATGTAGAAGGAGTATCATTATGGAGGAACTGCTCGCTTCCATAATATATACAAGGTATACCTCTTGATGTCATAATAAGATATATGGCCATTTCAAATTTTTTCTTTCCTTCACTTTCAGTTGCTCCGTTTGCTATGGCTGTAGAAATAAACCTTGGCATATCATGGTTATCAACACATGTAACCATGGAACATGGCTCCCTTAATTTTTCATCAAGTTTAAGTGCTTCCGGTATTAAAGTGAAACTCTTATTTCTTGCAATAGAAGCCGATATGGCTTCCTGAAAATTGAAGTCTATTACAGATATGTCACTTTCTCTGTCAAATTTAACAATTCCTTTTAAAGCAAATTCTCTGTCCTGTTCGTTTCTGAAATTTCCAAAGGACCATTCTCCGAAAATAAAAATGTCTCTTTTTGAGTACATTTCGCGAGCGAAAGATTTCATATATTTACATGGTATATGACGGGCCGTGTCTATACGAAAACCGTCTATTCCATGAGAAAGCCACATAAGAGCAGCTTCTTTAAGATAGGCATCTACATCATGGTTATCATGATTGAAATCTGCAAGGTCAAAAAGGCTTTTATCTTCCCACTCTGCTTCACTCAAAATTCTGAAATCTATAGTTCCGTTATGGTGAAACCAGTTATCCGGATCTTTGCCGTAAGTGGCTTTAAGTATGCCGTTATCATAAACTGCACCGTCACATCCCTGTCCGCATGGGCTTGTATGGTTCAGAACAAAATCAAGTATTATCTTTATTCCCATGTCATGAGCAGTGTTTACCAGTGTATCAAACGTTTCCATTGAACCGAAATAAGGATTTATTCTCTTAAAATCTTTTCCCCAGTAGCCATGATAGGCACTTATCTTTTCAGTACCATATATGTACAGCTCTTCAGGATTTTCAACTACAGGAGTAATCCATATGGCTGTAGCACCAAGGCTTTTTATATAGGGAAGCCTATCTATGATTCCCTGGAGATCACCTCCCCAGTAAAGTTTCCACTCCGATTTATCAGGAGAATATATCTTCCCGGCAGGATTATTGGAAGGATTACCGTCAGAAAACCTGTCTATTAAAATGAAATAAATAGTTTCTTTCGTAAAATCTTTTGCATAAACATCTTTCAAAAAAGCCAGAAAAAATAGTATTAACATTAAAATTATAAACATATATTTCACTAAAATTCCTCCTCCTGATTTATCGTAACGATTTTAAATTATAACATAAAAATATTCCACAGGCAAACTTCCTGCAGGATAAATGCTCCTTCCGGCGAATTGCAGATTTTACTTTTTATATTTATTTTACAGAGAAAACATATAAAGAAAAATCCTGTATATTTTACCGGAAAAGAAAAACTAAAAGAGCATGCACAAAACTTTTTAGTAAAAATTTATATCTAGTATATAAATCTTGCAGGAAAAATAATATATTCTGACGAATTTCTTTTAAATAAAAAAAATCAGTGAGAATAAAATAAATTAAAATAATGAATTATAACCGTCACAATTACTGTGGTGAGCATAAATATATCTTCTCTCGTGACGCGTAACGCGTAACGCGTGACGGGAGGAAGACACTTTTTAAATGCTTATACTCAGGTCAGTATATAGAAAAACAGGCTGATTATATATCCGGAGAAAATTCTATGAAAAAAATCCTTGTAATTGAAGATATGGAATCTATGAGGATGTTAATTATTGCATTTCTTCAATCCAATGGTTTCGAAGTAAAAGGCACAGGTGAAGGCTTAAAAGGAATTGCACTGGTAAGAGATTACATGCCTGATTTAATCCTTTGCGATGTAGATTTACCCGATACTGACGGTTATGAAATTTTAGGCAGAATAAGACAGGACGAATCTCTCTCTATAATACCATTTATTTTTCTTACAGTTCATGCAAACAGTAATGATATACGTCATGGTATGTCCATAGGCGCAGATGACTATATAACAAAGCCTTTTACAGAAGAAGAACTTATTGATGCAGTAAAAGCAAGGCTTAAAAAGCAGGAAATTTTAAGCAAACATTTCCTTTTAATGGCAGATGCATCTCCGGTTATGATCTGGCTATCAGGAGCAGACAAATCATGCACTTATTTCAATAAAAGATGGCTAGATTTCAGAGGAAAAACTATAGAAGAAGAAAAAAGGGACGGATGGCTCGAAGGTCTTTATCCTGAAGACATTACTCCATGTATGGAAGCCTATAAAAAAGCCTTCAATGAGAAAAAAAATTTACAGATAGAATATCGCCTGAAACGTTTCGACAATCAGTACAGATGGGTGCTTGAGACAGGTAATCCCTATTTTGATTCTGATGGTTCCTTTGCAGGTTATATTGGTTCCTGTGTAGATATTACAGAAAGAAAACAGATGGAAGAAAAGCTCGAAGCTTCACTGAGAGAAAAAGAAATTCTTCTGAAAGAAATCCACCACAGAGTAAAAAATAACCTCCAGTTCATTTCCAGCCTTTTATATCTTCAATCAACAAACATAAAAGACAGTCAGATTCGTGATATATGCAATGACATAAAAAACCGCATTTCCATGATGGCAAATATTCATGAAAATCTCTATCAATCGGAAAATTTTTCCTGTATCAATTTCTCAAAACAGATAAACAGTCTTGTAAATAATATATATCAATCATACAGCGGTAATTCAAAAAAAATAGACTTCAATATAAAAGTAGAAGATGTAACACTTGAACTGGATATGGCCATATCGTGCAGTTTAATTCTGAATGAACTTCTCACCAATTCTTTTAAATATGCCTTCACAGATAAAAATGAAGGAAAAATTTCAATAGAATTTTACTGCAGGGATAAAAAGTATATACTTGTCTATAAAGATGACGGGAAAGG
>JBEHWO010000017.1:0-40033 GCA_040217695.1 Vulcanimicrobiota bacterium
GGCAAAAAAATTAATTAAATTAAATTTTCTATCTAATATTATATAACAAAAAGCCGATATAAAATATATAAATTATAAATGAAGGAGAATCATATTTAAAGAGCGAATTTGCAGAAAAGTTATTTTTTTCTAGAAAAATTCCCGAGGAGGATAAATTATTATGAGCCATAAATTATTGTTTGTTGACGATGAAGAAAAGGTTCAACTTGCGCTGAAACGCCTGTTTTTCAGTGATAAATACGAAATATATACAGCCTCCAGCGGTCAGGAAGCTTTGAAGATAATCAAAGACAATCCTATAGACTTAATAATTTCCGATCAGAGAATGCCTGAAATGACAGGAGTAGATTTATTTACGGAAGCAATGAATATTGCGCCTGACGCAATCAGGATTATACTTACAGGTTATGCTGATATGGACGCAGCTATCGGAGCAATAAATAAAGGCAATGTATATAAGTTTATAATGAAACCATGGGAAAATGACGACCTTAAATTATCAGTAGAAAAAGCTCTGGAACATTATGAGCTCATAAAGGAAAACAAAAGACTCAATGAAGAATTAAAGATCTGGAATAGAACTCTGGAACAAAGAGTAATAGAAAGAACAGAAGAACTGCAGGAAGAAAAGAATAAACTGCTTACCTTTATTAACACCCTGAGGGAAGGTTTTGTATTCTGTGATGAGGAAGGGACGGTAGTACATGTAAATCATGCAGCGGAAAAATATTTTACCGTCAAACTTCAGGATGTTATAGGTAAAAAACTTGTAGATCCTGCTTTTACTCCCGTCAGAGAAAATTTAGAAAAATATCTTTTAAGATTTAAAGAAAATGAAGGCCAGAAGGATCTGGAAAGTAATTTCAAATTAAACGACAGGAACTGGTATAATATTCGATTTACTCCTGTAAGGGAAGATGGTAAATTGATCGGGATAATAATGCAACTTTTCACGATAAAAGAAAGATATCTTTAATGTTTTGTAATTAAAGGATATATGAGTAGTGAATTGTGAGCAGTGAGTGTAATCACGCATCACGCATCACGCATCACGCATCACGCACTATAAAGGAGGTAACAACTTGGCTTACAAGGTTTTAATAGCTGATGATGCTGCTTTTATGAGAATGATGATCAAGAATATTGTTACACAGAATGGTTACGAACTGGCAGGAGAAGCTGCCAATGGTGCTCAGGCTGTAGATAAATACAAATCTCTGAAACCTGATATAGTTACTATGGATATAGTTATGCCTGAAAAAACAGGTATTGAAGCCGTTAAAGAGATTATAGCTTTTGATCCCAATGCAAAAGTTATTATGTGCAGTGCCATGGGACAGCAGTCTATGGTAATAGAAGCCATTCAAGCCGGCGCTAAAGATTTTATTGTAAAACCCTTTCAACCCCCGAAAGTACTTGCAGCAATAGAAAAAGCACTGAGTTCTTAAGAATTGATTATCTGCAGTATTATTCCGGGTATAAATCAGGTTTTTAGGAGGTTTGTTATGCTAAATGATATGCAGCTTGATGCTATTAAAGAAGTAGGAAATATTGGAGCCGGCAATGCAGCTACTGCTCTTGCTGAGATGACCTCAATGAAAATAGATATTACTGTACCTAAAGTACTTGTTGAGGAAATAGAGGATATACCGCTGAAACTGGGTGGAAGTGAGACTATTTCCGTCGGCATATATTTTGGTATAGAAGGTGACCTGAACGGCAATATAATATTATTTTTACCTGTAGAAGGTGCCCTTAAAATGATAGATATTATGATGTTTATGGAACAGGGCACAAATAAAGAAATAGACGAGATGGGACAGTCTGCCCTCATGGAACTGGGAAATATTCTGGCAAGTTCTTACCTTAATGCCCTTTCCGGCCTTACAGGAACATATCTGTTACCGACTCCTCCTAATTATACTACGGAAACAGTTGGTGGCATGATAAATAATATATTAAATAATATGGGGCTCGATGTAGACAGGACAATATTCGTAGCTACGGAATTTACGGAATCCTCTGTAAGGGTAGAAGGAGGACTGCTATTTTTACTTACTCCTCAGAGTTTGAGTAAACTCTTTAGCATTATGGGACTGGAATAAAAAGAAATTCTCTATGAATTTTTCAGCTAAAGATTTTTATGAGAGAAGAATTCTTTTTATTATTTCCTCTTTCCTTATACCTTTTGGTTCTTACATAATCTTTCTCTGTCCTTCTATTGCAGGAGGAGATTCCGCCGAACTTGTTACTGCATGTGCCGTCACCGGTATTCCCCATCCTCCCGGGTATCCTCTTTATACATTGCTCGGAAAAATTTTCACACTTCTTCCATTTTGCTCCATTGCATGGAGGGTAAATTTATTATCTGCTTTTTCGAGTGCTCTCTGCTGTATGTTCATCTACCTCTCGCTGGAAATTCTTACCGGAAATCCCGTATCTTCTCTGTGCGGTTCTTTATGCCTGGCTTTTTCAAGATATTTCTGGCATTATTCCGAAGTATCAGAGGTTTTTCCTCTGAATAATATGTTTGTTTCTCTCCTGATTTATATATTAATCGTCTGGAGAGAAAATTTAAATAACAATAGATATATTTATCTTACAGGCTTTGTATTCGGATTGTCCATGACAAATCATCATACTGCAATCCTGTTTGTGCCGGCTATAATATTTTTTCTAATATATAATAAAAATATATTCAAAAAAAAAATCCTATTGTTCTCTGCCATTGCCTTTCTGGCAGGGCTTATTCCTTACATTTATCTGCCTCTTGCCGCAATGAGAGAACCTCCTCTGAACTGGAACAACCCTGTAAATGTTAAAAATTTTAAAAGTCTGGTATTCAGGGAAAATTACGGAAGTATGTCTCTTATACCGGAAAAATTTTTAAAAGAACATAATCTGAAAGCTCCTCCTTTATACAAAAAACTCTCTGCTTATACTGTTTCTTTTTACTACCAGTTCAGAACAACAGGCATTTTATTAGCCATAGCAGGATTTATTTATCTTTTAGTTACAGATCTTCCTTTAAATATATTTCTCTGTACAGGTATATTCTTCACAGGTTTTTTCTTTATATCTATTGCAAACATGCCCTTTGAAATACCGCTTTTAGTCGGAGTATTACAGCGTTTTTACATTATGTCTGCCGTAATTTTTTCATTTTATACAGGTTTTGGCGTAAAATTTTTACTGAATTTTTTCGGTAAATTTTCTGCTCGCTGGAATGTAATTATCTCTGTCATTATAGTTTTCCTATGCTTTTCTGTCCCTTTTATCTCCAATATGGATGAAGCAGATTTTCGGAATAATTACCTGGCTTCTGATTACGGAAAAAATATCCTTTCTCCCCTGCCATATAATTCAATTTTATTCGTAAAAGGTGATCTTCCATCCATGACGATTGATTATCTACAGATGGCAGAAGGCTTCAGAAGAGACATAAAGGTAATAGATTATGTGAAACTCAGATACGACTGGTATACGGAGGAAATAAAAAAACGATATCCTGATATGGTAATTTTACAGGATAAATATGAAGATACTTCGTCTGTAAATACAGAGCTAATCACTCTGAATATTAAAAAATTTAACATATTTGCAACAGAACCTCAGAAAGAAACAGAAGAATATACTGCAATACCATGGGGAATGACCTGGAAAATTTCGGATAAAGATTCAGAAGATATGAAAAAACAGAATTTTAAATTTATTCTGAGAGGTCTTGAAAAAGATTATGACCTTTCTTCATGGGAATATGAGATAAAAAGGCAGTATGAAAGATTCGGTATTGAATGATAATCGTGACGCGTGACGCGTGATGCGTAATGCGTAATGCGTATTTCATCCCCGGGGCGTTTTATTAAACGCCCCTACTCACACTTCACGACTCACTGCTCACTGTTCACTGCTCACCGGTCACTGAAAAAGGCTTACTCCTCTATATATAAATTTCACAAAACAACTAGTTCTAAAGAACTATAAAAAAAATAAAAATATTTTTTTTAAACCCCTAAAGTTTTTTAAAAACGTGCCGATAATAGATATGGATGGGTTTAAAATACTCACAATTATATAAAAGTTAACTTTAATATTTTCCTGTAAAATCTGGTATTCTCTCAAACAGAGAGCAGGATGAGTAAAAAAATCCATTACAGCCGTTCAAAATATAACCTCTGAAAATTCCTTATGCCAGGCCTTTTTTATGAGAAAATCAGCAAAATAGTTCCCCTATGTCTTTTAAATAGTTCCATAGCAGAATTGAAAAAAAGCCCCTCAAAAACTACTATAGTAAGTGGATAAAAGAAATTTTTCTCAAAGGACTGTTGTGAGATGATAGAAGAAATTGGAAATAATTCCCGCATATTACTTTTACAGAAATGCCTTGATGCTTCAGCTCTGAGGCATAAGGTAATATCCAACAATATTGCCAATGCTACAACTCCCGGATTTAAAGCTTCAGATATAAGTTTTCAGGAAGAGGTAAAAAAACTGCTCCAGGAAAAAAACGGAAAGAATGAAAAGATTGACCTCTCTGTAACAGATAAAAACCACATCTCACCTTCACCGCCTGATCTGTCCGAACTGATGCCAAGAGTTATTGTATCTGACAATTACAGACAGATTGACGGTAATAATGTCGATATAGACAGGGAAATGTCCACACTTGCCGAGAATTCCCTTTCATATCGTACCTATACAAGATTACTCGGAGATGTTTTTACCGGAATTACTTCTGCCATACGAGGAGAGTAGGAGGTTAAGAAAAAATGGGTATTTTTTATGGTCTTGAAACAAGTGCGTCTGCCCTGACTTCTCAGAGGCTTGTCATGGATGTAATATCAAATAACATAGCAAATGCCACTACCACCAGAACAGCAGAAGGAGGGCCTTTTAAAAGACAGATGGCTGTTCTGATGGAACGTGTTCCTGAAGGAGGAAACTCTGCAGGAAATGGCTCAAAGGTAGTAGATATCATTCAGGATATAGCACCGCCCAGAATGGTTTATCTTCCCGGTCATCCTGATGCGAATCAGGATGGTTATGTAGCCATGCCTGATATAGAAATAGTCAGGGAAATGGTCGATCTTACCGTAGCTTCCAGAAGCTATCAGGCCAATGTTACTGCCTTTAACGAGGGCAAACAGATGATATTGAGAGCCCTTGAACTGGGTAAATAAAGGAGGTTATTTATCATGACAACTTTGCCTGCAGGGGGACTGGAACCGTTAAAATTGATGGAAATAAGAGGCAATACATATACTGATAAGACAGAAACGTCAAAAGAAAAGACAGGATCAGGTTTTACAGGAATTATAGATTTACTGTCCAGAGGTGTAAATAGCGTTCATGATTTACAGCAAAAGGCCAAAACATCTGTAGAACAGGTTGCTTCTGGCGATGGCCAGAATATCCATAATGTCATAATTGCCACACAGGAAGCAAGTATGGCTTTCCAGTTTGCACTGAGAACAAGAAATAAGGTTGTAGAGGCTTACAATGAAGTGATGAGGATGAATGTGTAATTTTTATTTTTTGAAATAAAAATTATAAAATACTCCGAATCTATTATCGGCAGATGAAAAAAAAACTTTAATGTTTTTTAAAGAAGGGAAAAAAAAATGGCAGAATTACAGAAATATAGAGATCAAATAATAGCAATGTTTCTGGGTCTTACAAAAAAACAAAAAATAATTTTTTTCTCTGTAGCTGTTCTGGCTATTGCAGGAGTAATTATATTTATAAACTGGATTACAAAAACCGAATATAAGGTTCTATTTGCAGAATTGAATGCCGAAGATGCAAATGCAATAATACAGAAACTGAAAGACAGTAAAATAACCTATCAGATTGCCGATGGAGGTTCTACTATTCTTATACCTGCAGAAAGTCTTTACGAACAGCGTCTTTCACTGGCCGGTCAGGGATTACCGAAGAAAGGTAAAATAGGTTTTGAAATATTTGACAAAACCAATCTTGTAGGAACTGAATTTGAAAAAGAAATGAATTACCAGAGAGCTCTTCAGGGAGAATTATCCCAGACCATAAACCAGTTAGAAGGTGTATCTGACAGCAGAATTCATATTACCATACCAAAAACAAGGCTGCTTACGGATATGGAAAAAGCACCTACTGCTTCTATAGTTTTATATTTAAAACCCCGGGCTACTATAAATTCAGAACAGGTTCAGGGCATAGTTCATCTTATATGCAGCAGTGTTGAAGGATTGAAACCTGATAATGTATCGGTACTTGATAACTACGGAAATTTAATCTCTGATAATCTGCAGAAAAAGGATGAAGATATACCTGACCCTGATGATGTGCTTGCCAAATATTACAAATTAAAGAAAAATATTGAAACGGACCTGCAAACCAAGGTCGAAACACTTATGGACTCGTTAGTAGGTGCAAAAAAAGCCGTAGTTCAGATAAGTGTTGAAATAAATATGGATAAAAGGGAAATCGACAAGGAAACCTATATACCGGTGAAAGGCACTTCAGGTGTGCTCAGAAGTGAACAGGTACTGGACGAAACATATGAAGGAGCCGGGGCTCCCCCGGGAGGAGGGGCAAAAACAGATCAGAAGATTCCTTCCTATCCTGCCGCACAGGGAGGTAATAACAAAAACAATTACAAAAGAGGGGAAACCATATCCAATTATGAAATAAGTACGGAAAAAATGAAACATATAAATATGCCGGGAGAAATAAAATATATATCCGTAGGTGTCGGTATAGATAAAAATCTTGCTCTTACAGCAGAAGACCTTACCAGTATTAAAGATCTTGTAGCCAGTTCCATAGGTTTAAACAGTCAGAGGGATCAGATAAAGGTTGCGTCCATTGCCTTTAACGGTATAGCACAGCAACTACCAGCTCCCGGAGCAGGAGAAAAGATTGCAGGCATGATACCCTTTAAATACTTATATATTATGATAGCTCTCATAGTATTTCTCCTGGCCATAACAATCCTGTTATCAAGAAGAAAAGTCCTTATCAGAGTAGAAGAAAAAGAAGAAAAACCTGCTGCCATAACGGCAGAAGAATTACCGCTGGCCCTGGAAGACAGATTAAAACCCGGAGAAATAGATCTCGGTCTTACGGAACCTGTACTTTCACTGGAAGATAAGAGGAAAAAAGCCCAGGTTGATAATCTTATAGAACGTATACAGGGAGTTGCCCAGGAAAGCCCGGAGAATATAGCAGTTCTCTTCAGGGTATGGCTCGGAGAAGATGAATAATTTATATAAATGTTTCGGAAAGGTGGGGGAAATAAATGGCACAGGCAGAAGCTCTGGAAAAGGGCGATATAATAAAAGAAGCTATGAATGCTCTGGAAAAGGCAGATACAAAGCATGAAGGAAGAGTTACTGTTCTTACACAGGAAGAAGATGAAATATATAATGCCCTTTCAGGTAGGCAGAAATGCGCAATTATCCTTACCATACTCGGGGAAGAAGTGGCATCCAATGTTTTTTCCAATCTTGACGAACTGGAAATAGAAGAAATAACCCTTGGCCTCACATCTTTAAAACAGGTTCCGAGAAACGTAACACTTGCCCTGATGGAAGAATTTTACAACAGAGCAATAGCACAGGAATATATAGGTGTGGGAGGCGTAGAATATGCGAAAAATATTCTGGAAAAGGCCTTCGGTGAGCAGAAGGCCAATGAAATAATAAACCGTATATTGAGCTGTGCAAGATCTCCCAGCTCCTTCAGTTTCATGAAAGAAACAGATGTGAGTCAGATACTCTATCTGGTTCAGAATGAACATCCACAGGTAATAGCACTGCTTGTAGCTTATATGCATCCGAAACAGGCTGCTGCCTTTGTTTCCGCCCTGCCTTCAGAACTTCAGGCAGAGGTAGCTCAGAGAGTGGCACTACTTTCAAGTCCTTCTCCTGATATAATCACACAGCTTCAGAAAGTACTGGGACGAAATATTGTAACAGCCCAGAAACAGGAAAAGGTCGGAGGACTTGACTCACTTGTAAAACTCGTCAACCAGCTGGACAGAGGAACTGAAAAATCGATACTCAGAGAACTGAGTGTAAGAGATCCTGACCTGGCAGAAGAAATAAGTGCCAAACTATTTGTCTTTGAAGATATAGCCAAACTATCGGATCAGCATATTCAGCTAATAATAAGAGAAATAGAAATGAAAGAACTTGCCCTTGCCCTGAAAGGAACAGATAAAGCTATATACAGTGCCTTCGCCAAAAACATAAGTGAACGTGCAAGGTCTGTGCTGGAAGAAGAAATGTCAGCCGTAGGCAGAGTAAAGGTGACGGTCGTAGAAGAAGCACAGAAGAAGATAGTAAGAACAATTAAAAAACTGGAAGAACAGGGGCTCGTTGATTTAAGCAGAGGAGGAGAAGCTACAGTTGGCTAAGTTGTTTCATTCTGCAAAAATTTCATCTGAATATTTTATTGTAAACAAGGAGGATGAAAAATCATATGAAACATATGAAACAACCATCAATCCGGGAGAAATTCATAAAGCAGAAGAAGACAACCGGTTTAAAAAAGCAGAGGCTATACTGCAAAATGCTACCAGAAATGCCATAGCCAGGGTTCAGGAAGCACAGGAAAAAGCAAAATTCATTTTGCAGGAAGCACACAGAGAAGCTCAGGGAATAAAAGAACAGGCTTTTCAGGACGGTTATAAGGAAGGGCTTATCAAAGGGAAGCAGGATGGCCTTTCAGCGATTGAAAAAGAATTTGAATCTTTTTTACAGGAATTAAAAGGTATGACAGAGCAGACTCTGGCAGAGCGTAAAAGAATAATAAAGGAACTGGAACCGCAGGTAGTGGATCTTTCCTTGAAAATTGCAGAAAAAATACTTCGCAGGGAAGCTTCTTCATATGAAGATATGATTTTCGAACAGGTTGAAACGGCTCTCAATAAATTAAATGACAGAACAAAAATCACATTGCGAGTCAACAGAATGGATGTAGGCAGATTGAACAGTTATAGAGACCGTATAATGTCTCTTCAGGATGACATTAAAGAACTGGAGATAGTGGAAGATCTGAGGGTAGATGAAGGGGGCTGTATTATTGAGACTGCATCCGGCACAGTAGACGGCCGTATAAATACACAGCTCACTGAAATAGGAAGAAGTTTTTCAAATATTATGGACAACTAAAAGATCGTGACGCGTGACACGAGGAAAATAAACATAATTTGCCGGAGTTATTATATTACAATCTCTGAAAAAATGGAGAAGGAACAATGGATACAATCAGTCTGGAGAAATACAAATCCATACTTAAAGACCTTGATACCCTGAAGGTATACGGAAGGGTGAAACGTCTTATAGGGGTCACTATAGAATCAGAAGGTCCCGCCGGTTCTGTGGGAGATCTCTGTTATATCCGTAAAAAATCAGGGGAATTTATACCTACTGAAATAGTGGGCTTCAAGGAAGGTTTTGTCATACTTATGCCTCTGGGAGATATGGATGGCATAGCTTCCAGTGCTTTTGTTCAGACCAGCAGCGGCCCTCTTAAAATCCGTGTTGGCAATGAATTACTCGGCAGAGTCCTGGACGGTCTCGGAAATCCGATAGACGGTAAAGGGGAGATAAAAAAATATCACAAAGAACTTCCCATATACAATTCACCGCCCAATCCTATGGAGAGGGATAGAATTGTCCATCCTATAGCTCTCGGTATTAAAGCCATAGACAGTGAAATAACCTGCGGTAAAGGACAGAGAATAGGTCTCTTTGCAGGAAGCGGTGTGGGCAAAAGTACACTTCTCGGTATGATAGCCCGTAACAGTGAAGCAGATGTCAACGTCATTGCTCTTATAGGGGAAAGAGGAAGAGAACTTAAGGAATTCATTGAAAAAGATCTCGGAGAGGAAGGTATAAAACGTTCTGTAGTAGTAGTGGCAACATCTGACCAGTCACCTCTTGTAAGAATGAAAGGTGCCCTGGTGGGTACCACTATTGCAGAATATTTCAGGGATCAGGGGTTAAATGTCATGTTACTGATGGACTCTGTTACAAGATTTGCCATGTCCCAGAGAGAAGTAGGGCTGGCAACAGGAGAACCTCCTACAACAAGAGGATATACTCCTTCTGTATTTGCCCTCCTTCCCAAACTGCTCGAAAGAGCGGGAACATCTTCTACAGGTACAATAACTGCTATATATACGGTTCTCGTAGATGGTGACGACATGAACGAACCTATAGCAGACGCGGTAAGATCAATACTGGACGGCCATATAGTATTATCCCGTAAAATGGCCCATCAAAACCACTATCCTGCCATAGATGTCCTCCAGAGTGTAAGCCGTGTCATGCCATCGGTAGTGTCTGAAAAACATCTCTCCTGTGCAGGAAAACTCAGGAATACCATTTCTACCTATAATGAGGCAAAGGATCTCATAGAAATAGGGGCATATAAAGCCGGTTCAAATCCTAAAATCGATTATTCTATTAAAATGCATGATCATATAATGAATTTTCTGAAACAGAAGGTTGAAGAAAAACCCAGATATTCCGATACCATATCTTCCCTTATCGGTATGTTTGGCAGTGCGGGAGGAAACTGATTTGAAATTAATACCTGTATTACTTATTATAGTAATTGGTATATCAGGAGCTTTTATCTGGATGTATAAAACAAATACCTTTCAGATAGGTTCAAAAGTATCTTATTTTATGTCAGATATACCATATGTATCAAAAACCCTGGGACTGGATAAGCAATATATGGTAGAAACTCTGATACCTGAAGAAAAAGAAGATATCAAAAAATATAAACTGGAAAATAATGATTATGAAGTAAAAGACAAAACTATGCCCCATGATGACAGATATCTCCAGGCTTTCATAGGAAATACACAGGATAAAGATAAAATCTCTTACCCGTCATCGGGGAAAAAAGAATATCCTCCCGAAGGATATGAAGAACTGGCACAGATATATACTTCTATGGATCCGAAGCAGGCTGCTCTTATACTGGCAAAGTTTGATGATGAAATAATCATAAATATCTTTTCTTCCATGAAACCCAAGGTAGTGGCAGAAATTCTTACAGGTTTAGCCCCTGAAAGAGCAGGAGTAATCAGCATCAAAATACTGGAGAAAAAACAGGCCGAAGAAAAGGAAAACAGTGAACAGTAATTTATCCGTAATAATATAACTGCTCACCGGTCACTGTTCAAGGAGGTGTAATATATGAATATAAATACAGGTATGGTACAGATGCTCAATGTTACAGGGAAAGGAGATATGTCCTGTGAAAAAACCGGCCAGTCCGAAAGTCTAATATCTTTTCGTAACATCCTTGCAGAAAAATTAAATGAAAAAGGCACTACTTCTTTTAAAGGAGAAGTCTCAGAAAAAACTCTTGCAGATAATGAAAATGATGTGAAGGAACTTCTGTCAGATCCTTTTTTCTATTTTGCAGCACAGTTCGGATTTCTTGATAATCTCAAAAATTTTATTAAAAATGACGGGAATACCATAGAAGCTTCTTCAGGTGAAGAAACTGTAAACAAAGTGGTATTATCAGATAATTCTATGTCCTTTAATAACAATCTGACTGAGCTTCTGGCAGAACTTCAAAATAATGGTTCTACGAATAATGAAATGACTGAGCTTCTGGCAACACTTCAGAATAATGATTCTGCGAATAAAAACCTGACCGATATTCTTAAAGCTCTTCAGACTGATGGGGCTATGAATAAAGAGGTGTCCCGGATGTTTACAGAACTGCAGAATAATGGTTCTATAAATAAGGAACTGACAGATATGCTTACAGAACTGCAGACGAATAGTTCTGAGAACATGGACATAGCGCCCCCACCTGCAGAATTCAGGAATAACGGCTCTATGAATAAGGAAATGACAGATATACTGACAGCTCTTCAGACCGGCAGTTCTATCAATAAAGAACTGACAGGTATCATATCAAAATCCGGAAATGATAATTCTATATCTTCAGTTGAAGAAAATATTCCCTTACCGGAGACACAAAATCCTTCCGGGCCGGTACATATTTTTTCGGAAACTATCCTGAAAGATAATATTATGTCATCCAAAGACTTCAAAGACCTTCTGGGGAAAGTCTCTCAATCTCTTAAAGATTTAATAAATTCAGCAGGTACATCGGAAAAATTACCTGATACCGTTTCATCTATCAAAGAATTACTTTCAGAGCTTTTAGCATCCGGTGACACTCTGAAAGATATTATAAAAAAATCAGACTACAGAGATCTGGAAGGAATTATCGCAAAATCGCCATTCCTGGCAAAAATACAGGATCTGTTGAATTTATTTGACAGAAACACAGAAACTCCTGATAAAAAGAAGGATTTATCAGATATCGTATCGGAAGCGAATTCTATAGTATCTTCTCTCGAACAGGCAGTAAAGAAACATTCGGAAAAAGATACTGAATATAAAGTTACTGACACTTCAGGGAAAGAAGAAAAGGATCTTTTCCTCATTCAGCAAAAAACCCTTGAAAATATAACTTATACCAGGCTTCATCCTGAACATGCAAAGAATATGAGCGAAACAAAAAGAGAGATTATGTCCGTCGATCTGTCTTCACAGATAGTAAAAAAAATTGACTGGAAAAGTACAGACAAAAATTCTATGGCGACTATTACCCTTGAACCGGAAAGTCTCGGCAAAATGCGGGTAGAAGTCAACCTGGCTGTTACAGGAGAAGTCTCTGCCAGATTTATCACACAGAATAAACAGGCAGGAGAGATCCTGTCAGAACAATTGAATCAGTTGAAACAATCACTTTCCGAACAGGGACTCAAACTGGGAAATTTCTCTGTTTCTACTGAAGATAGATCTTCCCCGGGATTTCAGCAATATATGCCTGATTTTAATGAAAAAAAGTATGTTGCTTCAATAAAAAATGATAAGGAAGATTATTCTATTCAGTTAAATAATAAAATCACTACGAGTCAGATGGACTATTTCGTTTAAAAGGAGGAATAAATATGTCACAGGTAAATGCAGTAACAGGTGTTACTAACACCGGAACCACTTCGGAGACACAATCTGTTAAAAATACGGCAAAAAATGAACTGGGTAAGGATCAATTTCTGGAACTTTTGATAAAGCAGTTACAGAATCAGGATCCACTCAGTCCTACAGATAATACGGAATTTATTGCCCAGCTCGCACAGTTCAGTTCACTTGAACAGATGAATAATCTGAATTCATCTTTCGAGAAACTTATGAGTTTTCAGATGGTCAATCAGGCTGCCAGTTTTATAGATAAAACCGTAGTAATAAAGGACGATTCTGGAAATGAAGTCACGGGTACAGTAGAAAAAGTGGTCATGCAGGACGGTTCTCCGAAAATAGTCGTTAACGGAAATAAATATGATCCTGACCAGATTCAGGAAATTTTGAAAAAGGAGGAATAAATTATGAGTTTAAGAGCTCTTATGACAGGTGTTACAGGTCTGAGGAATTTCAGTAACGGCCTCGATGTTATAGGAAATAATATAGCAAATGTAGGAACTACGGGATATAAAGGTTCCAGAATTACCTATAAAGAGGTGTTTGCCACAACTCTGAGAAGTGCCACAAGAAGTTCCAACCCACTTCAGGTCGGACTCGGCACAAGACTGGGTTCTATAGATCAGAATTTCAAGCAGGGCAATCTTACTTCTACAGGAAGATCCACAGATATGGCCATTGAAGGGAACGGCTTCTTTGTTCTTCAGAGTCTGGAAGCAGGAAGCACGGATTATCTTTATACAAGAGATGGTTCTTTCACCCTCGATTCACAGAATAACCTGGTAGATGCATTCGGTCACAAGGTAATGGGTTATGGTGTTACACCAGATCCGGTTACAGGCGAACTGGTTATAGATACGACACAGCTCGTGCCACTGAACATACCTATAGGTGTTGACAGTTTTGCAGGCCCGACAAGGAATATACTCTATAACGGCAACCTTGACGGTAACAGTGCTGTAGCAGCCACATACAATACTACCAGTCAGATCTACGATTCTCTCGGTAATCCTCATACCATGACAATGACCTTTACTAAAACATCTATGGGCCCTCCTTCTACATGGGACTATGCGGCCCAGATAGACGGTAATGCAGCAACAGGAACAGGAACACTTGCCTATGATGTAGACGGACAGTTCGATGTGGCAAACAGCACGATAAATGCAATTACCTATACAATTACTCCTCCGAACGGTGCAGACGATCTTAACATTACCCCTACTTTTGGCGATACCACCCAGTTGAGAGGTGAAAACACTCTGGCAGCAAGTGACCAGGACGGATATTCCCTTGGAACAGTAAATGGTTTTACCATAGGAAACGACGGAATTATTATTGCTTCCGCCACGAACGGGCAGTTCAGAGAAATAGGCCAGGTCGCTCTTGCTACCTTCAGCAATCCTGAAGGACTTCTCAGAACAGGAAGTAATCTCTTCATCCAGACTCCCAATTCAGGACTTAACCAGATAGACATTCCACTCTCAGGACAGAGAGGCAGTATTACAGCAGAATATCTTGAAGATTCCAATGTGGAACTATCAGATGAATTTACAAAGATGATTGTAACACAGAGGGCTTTCCAGGCGAATTCAAAGGTTATAACCACTGCAAGTGATATGCTTGCAGAAGTCAATAATTTGATCAGATAATGGGTTCGTTACGCGTTACACACTTAATGAAGGGAAATAAAACTATATGATAGAACTTACCAGACTTAATAACATGTCTGTAGTGGTGAATTCCGATCTGATACAATGTATAGAGGAAACGCCTGATACTGTTATAACCCTGACAAACGGTTATAAATATGTGGTAAAAGAAAAGCCGGCAGATATTATAGAAAAGGTAGTAATATTTCGCCGCAGAATAACTTCTCCTGTAGAAAAATCTTAAAGATTATTGACTGATGTGAGTATAAATATTTTACAATGTAGTAAAAGGGTATTATTACGCATCACGCGTCACGAATACCTGAAGAGGTAAAAGATGGATCTTTTAACTGTAATAGGTTTATTTTTAGGATGGATGGCCATACTGGTAGGAGCAAAATTAGAGGGTCTGAGGCTCGATTCTCTTTTGAAATTATCTGCCTTTTTTATAGTAGGTGTAGGAACCTTTGCTGCCGCCTGTACAGGATTTACGATGTCGCAACTAAAAGGATTTCCTGAAGCTCTGAAAAAATGTTTTTCTCCGGGCAAACAGAAAGCAGCAGATATTATTCCCGTAATTACAGGATATGCGAAAAAAGCCCGTCACAGCGGTCTCTTAATACTGGAACCGGAATTAAAAATACAGAAGGATCCATTTTTTAGAAAAAGTCTGCAACTCCTTATAGACGGAAACAGTATAGATGATGTAAGGACTATTATGGAGTCAGAATTATTTATCTGGGAAGAACAGGAAAAAATCTATGAGAAATTTCTGAGAGCCATGGGCGGATTTTCACCTACTCTTGGTATAATAGGCACAGTTATGGGGCTTATCCATGTTATGGGTAATCTGGGAGAACCTGACAAGATAGCTACAGGTATAGCTACAGCCTTTATCGCAACATTCTACGGCGTATCATTTGCCAATCTCATATTTTTACCGCTTGCGGCAAAACTAAAGGCAAGAAGAGAAGAAGCTTTGCTTATCAAAGAGATGATCCTGGCAGGAGTTTTATCAATTGGTTCAGGAGATTCATCTCTTGTAGTTATGGAAAATTATGCACCTATTTAAATGAAGAAGACAGAGAACGTATAATGGCAAAAAAGAATTACTGATACCTTCCGGATGGACTATGCTCAGAGTAAAATCTCTAATCCTATTTTCAGTGGGAAATAGACAGAAAGACCGGTATAAAAATAACGTAGAAGATGTTATCATGAAAAAGGAGATTATTTTATATCGATAGGAGAGTGTATTTTGAAGCGTAATAAGAGACATACGGAAGAAGAACAGGAAGATAGATGGCTTATAACTTATGCTGACATGATAACACTTCTGATGGTTTTTTTTGTTGTAATGTATGCAATTGCAGAGGTGAAGGCGTCAAAGCTTAATCCTATATCATTTGCACTTCAGAGAAATTTTACTACTGAACCGGGTATTATTCCCGGGGGAGCAATAGAAGGAAAATATACAGGTATTACAGAAATAATAATGCAGGATGAAAGTGCTGATAAAATGTATGAAGAGGAAAAAAGAGCAGATGACAGTATAAATCCTCTTCTCAATGATCTGGGGGAACTTCTTTCGAGTCAGTTGAAGAAGGAAAAATTCGGCAAAGCTATAAATATAGAAGTAAAGCAGAATGAACTTACTATCAGTCTTAATACGGGGAAAGGTTTTTTTGCCAGAGGCAGTGCTGACGTTAAATCTGACACGGCTCAGGTGCTCAATACTATTGCCAGTCTATGCAAGGATTTACCGGAAAAGGCGAATATAAGGGTAGAAGGATATACATGTAATTTGCCCATACAATCGGGTGATTATCCTTCAAACTGGGAACTGTCTACTGCCAGAGCAACAAATGTGGCCAGATATCTTATAGAAAAAGGAAATATCGATCCCTGGAGAATTTCTGCTGCCGGTTACGGAGAATACAGGCCTAAAGTACCGAATAACTCCGAATATAACAGATCCATTAACAGAAGAGTAGATATTACCATTATGTTCAATAAATCAGCAACTAACGGAAAGGTTTCAATCAGCGAGTAGTGGGTGGTGATGCAACGCGTTACGCGTTATGCGTCACGCGTCACGAATATAAGGAGGAAAAAGATTGAACAGAGCAGAACTCATCTCTTCAGAAAAAGAAAGTATATCTATTCTGGATGAAGCTTTCGTGCAGTCACTGGAAATAGTCCTTTCTTCACTGTCTGAAGAACCTATAAATATTGCTCCTAAAGATTTAAACTTAAAAATAGACGATGCATTCACCGAACAATGTTTATCCATAAAAACCGAGTATATAGAGGGATTTTCCGGCTGTGACAGAATGCTTTTTAAATTAAAAGATGCCATTCCTTTTACCCAACTGGCAATGGGAGAGAAAATAGACGTTTCCGTTATGGAATTAGATGATCTCCATCAGAGTGTATTCAGTGAAATAGCTAGTCAGGTAGTGAGTTCTACAATTACTACCATATCAGGTAAAATAAGTAAAAAAATAAATTTTTCATTTCCGGAAATCTCAGTAATAACTATGCCGGGAAATTTGCCTGAACCGGGAGATACATCGATTGAACTTTATTTCAGCCTGTCAGTCGGAAGTTTAATAGACAGTTATTTTCTGTATCAAATACCAAAGAACTGGATTAATTATCTCTCAGGTAAAAGTCCCGAACAGACACCGGAGCCACCTGTGTCAAAACCAGATATTCCCGAATTACCTCACATGGAGGAAGAAAAAGTTATTACAAAACAGAGTTCCGTACCTTCCTATGACTTTGAAGAACCACCCTTAACACAGCCAAAATCTTATCAGGCAGAAATACCATATCAGATACAGGGCAAACAGGAGCAGGAAATGGTTGTTAAACCTGCCAGATTTTCTCAATTAATACCTTCAAGAGAAAGAGGGCCCTCCAATTCTATTGATTTATTCCTTGATGTACCTATGAAACTTACTGCAGTACTCGGAAGGGCTGTACTATATTTGAAAGATGTTCTGGATATGGGAAGCGGTTCCGTTTTTGAACTGGACAGACTCGCCGGAGAACCTATAGATCTTATGGTAAACAATAAACTGGTTGCCAGAGGAGAAGTAGTTGTCATAGACGAAAAATTCGGCGTAAGGGTTACGGAAACACTTGAAGAAATACAGAAAAAAGGAAGATCGTAAGGGCATGATGGGTGAGCCGGGGCGTTTTAAAAAACACCCGGGGGTGAAAGGGCAAGCAAATGTGTAAAAAAGAGGGTTTTATATATGGAGAATATACAGATTAATAAAATATTTTTCTTATTCTTTTTTTCAGCTCTCTCTTCTGCAGCCCTGGGAGAATCTTATACCCCTCCTCCAAACTCTTCTCTGTCACTCCTCAGGGTAATATTTTCTCTTGTAGTAGTCTTTGCTGTATTTTACGTTATAGTATTTTGTTTAAAATTTATTTTTGTCAAAAAAGGGCTTATAGTAAACAAAAAAGGTCTGAAACTGTTAAATATTTTACATGCAGGCCCAAATCTTTCTCTTTATCTTGTAGAATCCGGAGAAAAAACACTTCTTATAGCAGCCAATGCCAATCATATAGCTCTTTTACAGGAAGGCCAGAAAGCAGAAGAATTACCTGAAATAAATTCACCGGAACCGGTCTTTAAAGATTTTCTGAGTAAACTTGGTTTTAACAGGGGGGATAAAAAATGAAACTTTTGACATATTTCAAAAAAACCTCTTTCCCCGGTCTTTACTTTTCCCGTTTTATTCCTGCCATATTCCTGATTTTGTTCATTTTTGTTGATAATTCTTTTGCCGCCTCAGTTCCTCTTCCGAGCATTAAAATAGGCATAGAAAAATCCGACAGGCCGGAAGATGTATCACTGAGTTTACAGATCCTGATCTTCATGACAGTTATATCACTGGCGCCGACAATACTCATTATGTTAACATCTTTTACCAGAACCGTTGTGGTTCTGTCCTTTACCAGAAATGCTCTCGGAACACAGCAGACTCCGTCAAACCAGTTAATCATAGGACTATCTTTATTTCTCACTCTTTTTATAATGGGGCCTGTATTTAAAAAAGTAAATGATGTAGCAGTTAAACCATATATGGATAAAAAAATATCCTTTCAGTCTGCTATCTCAAAAGGAAGTGAACCTTTGAGAGAATTTATGTTCAAACAGACAAGAGAAGAAGATCTTGCTGTTTTCATAGAAGCTGCCCGTCTTCCGAGACCTGATAAACTCGGGGATATACCGACAGACGTTCTGATACCATCTTTTATTATAAGTGAATTGAGAACTGCTTTTCAGATAGGTTTTTTAATATATATACCTTTTTTATTAATAGATGTAGTTGTAGCAACTACCCTCATGGGTATGGGTATGATGATGGTTCCTCCCATGATGATATCTCTGCCCCTGAAACTGATGCTTTTCATTATGGTAGACGGATGGAACCTTATAGTGAGAGCTATAGTACTCAGTTTCAATTGAAAGAGGTTTTGACGGTGAAAGCTATATTACCCGGTTTCATATCCATAAATAATAATCCCGTAATGGATAAAGTGTTGCGCAGGAATATAAACCCGTCACGCGTTACGCGTTACGCGTCACGACAACTTAATTATGAAATACACTATAATCGAGAGAGGGTTTAAGTATGGATACATCCTTTGTTATAGGACTCGGAAAAGAATTTTTTGCCACTGCTTTTCTCATAGTAGCACCTATAGTACTTGTAGGTCTTACGGTAGGTATGATTGTTACTGTTTTCCAGGCAGTAACACAGCTCAATGAAGCCACATTGAATTTTGCGCCGAGAATCCTTGCTTCAGCTGTGGCCATAATCATTCTTGGCCCATGGATGCTTCAGAAAATACTTAATTTTACCCATCAAATACTTTATAATATACCATTGTATATAAAGTAAAGGGTGAGTCGTGAGTAGTGAGTCGTGAGTAGTGAAAAGTGAATGGGCGAACCACTGTGGTCGCCCGGTACCGGTGAAAATACGCATCACGTAACGACCCCCCCGTCACGCGTTACGCGTCACGATTATAGTGAGAGAACAATACACCGGTTCATTTATAAAGCGGGAGGTGAAGAGTGAAGAGTGAAAAGTGAAGGGTGATAATAAATCACGCATCACGTATCACGCATCACGCATCACGATATGTTTGACATACCTTACGATAAAACAGTGCACTTCCTCTTAATAATGATACGTATAAGCAGTTTCATACTGAGTGCGCCTTTCTGGTCAAATACGAGTATCAGCGCAAAAATAAAAATAGGCCTCTCCTGTCTTATTTCTCTGATTATAATGCCTTTTGTCACACCTGTTTCTCCTCTGCCCGACTCGATGGCAGGTTTTCTCTTTCTCGTATTAAAGCAAATATTTCTGGGATTATTTCTCGGATTTATCAGTAAATTATTTATAGAAGGCATCAGAACCGCATCTGCAATTCTGGATATTCAGATTGGTTTTGCCTTCGGTAAAGTTCTGGATCCTGCTTTCGGTGCCCAGTCTTCGGTAATAGAACTTTTTTACAGTCTCACTACAATATTAATTTTAATATGTACAGAAGGACATCTCTTAATTTTAAAAGCAATTATGCAAACATTTTCTCTTTTACCACTGGATGGTACCATATCCATATCGGGAAGTTTTGCCGAAAATATAATAGTCATGACAGGTCAGATTTTTATTATTACCCTTGAAATGGCAGGCCCTGTAATAGGTGTATTATTTTTAATAGAAATCTGTATGGCCATTATGGCAAAAATGATACCTCAGATGAATGTCTTTATGATAGAACTTCCATTGAAAATGGCTGCAGGAATAATATGTATTATATTTACTCTACCGTTTTTTCCCGGAATGGTTTCATCTATGGTAGATAAAATGATAGAACAATTTTTATTTATGGCTAAATCACTGGGAACGTAACGCGTGACGCGTGACGCGTGACGCGAAGTTAAAACACGTAAATATTGGACAGTGAATGGTAAACAGTTAATGGCTAAATAACCCGTTACGCGTTACGCGTTACGATAAAAGGTGGGTGACTATCAATGGCAGATGAAGGTGAAGAGAGGAATCTACCTCCGAGTGCTCAGAAACTTTCCAGAGCCAGACAGGAGGGAAATATTGCCAGAAGTCCTGAGCTGTCTATGGCATGCGGACTTTTTTTTGCTTTCATCTGTCTTAAAAGTCTCTCTCCGTGGATGCTAAAGGTATTTACAACTTATATGGAGAATATCTTCATAAATATGAGTCATCCTGACTTTACTCAGTCAGGTATATCTAAATTATTAATAGATTTCTGGGTGGCTTTTTTCAGCATAACTCTTCCTTTATTATGTCTTACAATAGTTTTAAACCTGATTGTAAGTTATGTTCAGGTAGGGGAATTAATGTTTACATTCCATCCTTTAAAGCCAAAACTGGAAGGATTAAACCCGATAAATGGTTTCCGAAGGTTGTTTTCACTTGACAAACTGGTGGAACTGTTAAAATCGATTTTAAAAATGATTATAGTAGGTTATATCGGTTATAAATTTTTAAAGGAAAATGCCCCGTCAATCCTTACTATGGAGGTCTCATCACCTCTTATGTATATCTCTACACTGGGGCATTTTGTTTATAACATGGCCATGAAAATCATACCTGTATATCTTTTACTTTCCATAGGAGATTACGTTTACAGAAGATATCAATACTGGAAGAGCCTTATGATGAGCAGAACAGAGGTAAAGGAAGAAGCAAAAAAATCTGAAAATCCGGAAATAAAGAGTGCTATCAGGAAAAGAAGAATGCAGTTATATAAAAGATTATCATTAAAACAGGTGCCCACAGCATCGGTAATAGTGACAAACCCGGATCATCTGGCTATAGCCATAAGATATGAATATGATATTATGGACGCACCGGTAGTTGTGGCAAAAGGTGCCGATCTTATAGCGCAGAAAATAAAGGAGATTGCTAAAAAACATAAAATTCCTATTGTAGAAAATAAACCTCTCGCCAGATCTCTCTATGAGGTGGAGCTTAATGATGTCATACCGCCGGAATTATATATGGCAGTGGCAAAGATTATAGTACATATATCTTCTGCAACTGCCGGTAAATCAGGAGGGAAATAAAATGAGCAAAGGATTTAATGATATATTATTTGCCATAGTAGTTATATCCATAGTGGTAATAATGATCATACCTATCCCTGTTGTGCTTCTTGATCTGCTCATTGCTTTAAACATAGCACTTGCTCTGACAATACTGCTGGTAGGCATGTATATCAGAGAGCCCCTTGAATTATCCATATTTCCTTCACTTTTATTATTTACAACACTTTTTCGTCTTGCCCTTAACATAAGCGCTACAAGACATATACTTCTTCATGCCTATGCAGGAAAATTAATTGAGTCTTTCGGCAACTTTGTTGTGGGAGGTAATTATGTTGTAGGTATAGTAATTTTTATAATTATTGTAGTGGTTCAGAATGTTGTTATTATAAGCGGTTCCCAGAGGGTTGCCGAAGTAGCCGCAAGATTTACCCTTGATGCCATGCCCGGTAAACAGATGAGTATCGATGCAGATCTCGGAGCAGGCATTATTACGGAACAGCAGGCAGTACAGAGAAGAGAAAAACTTCAGAGAGAGGCAGATTTTTACGGTGCCATGGACGGAGCTTCCAAATTTGTAAAAGGTGATGCCATTGCTGCCATAATAATAATCTGTGTAAATATCATTGCAGGTTATATTATAGGTGTTCTTCAATTAAAAATGGCCCTTGACAAAGCTCTCGGAATATATGTACTTCTCACGGTAGGTGAAGGTATTGTGTCACAGTTACCTGCTCTGTTAATTTCTACTGCTACAGGTGTAGTTGTTACCAGAGTAGCCTCGGAAGGCAACCTGGGCGAAGAGATAGGTACAAAACTGCTTGCCTATCCAAAAGCTATTTATATAGTCTCAGGACTTCTTCTCTTCTTTGTTCTTATACCGGGGCTTCCCAAACTGCCATTTTTAATAATGGGTCTTTCGTCAGGTTCTCTTGCTTATTTCATTGATAGAAAGAAAAAGGTTGAAGCGCTTGTACCAAAAGTGGAAGAAGAAGGGCCTCCTCCTCCTTCCAAAGAAGAAGAGGTTATGGCACTGCTGGATATAGATCCTATAGAACTGGAGTTCGGCTATGGTCTTATACCTCTGGTAGATAAAGAGCAGGGAGGAGATTTACTGGAAAGGGTAGGTACACTTCGCCGTCAGTGTGCACTGGATCTGGGCATTATAATACCTCTTATAAGGATAAGAGATAATATAAGATTAAAGCCCAGTGGCTATTCCATAAAGATATATGATATAGAGGTTGCATCGGGAGAAGTAATGGTTGGCCGTCTTATGGCATTAAATCCCGGTGCAGTAGATGAACCGGTAGACGGGCTCAAAACAAAAGAACCGAGTTTCGGACTTCCTGCAACATGGATTACAAAAGCCCAGCAGATTGAAGCAGAAGCAAAGGGCTATACGGTAATAGATCCTACCTCCGTTATTGTAACCCATCTCACGGAAACAATAAAATCCCATGCTCCTGACATACTTACAAGGGAACAGACCAAAATGCTTGTAGATAACATTAAGAAAAACAATCCTGTAGTGGTAGACGAAATTATACCGGAGGTTATGAATATAGGAGAAGTTCAGAAAATCCTGCAGAATCTCCTCAGAGAAAGAGTACCTATAAGGAATTTACTGTTAATTCTTGAAACAATAGCAGATAGAGCAGCAACAAATAAAAATACCGATATGTTAACAGAATATGCAAGACAGGCATTATCCAGAGTTATATGCCAGCAACATCAGAGAGACGGTGCTTTAAGTGTAATTACTGTCGATCCTCAGATAGAGAGAACCATACAGGATCTCGCTACAAAATCTCAGGCCGATCCATATTCCGTAGTAGATCCAAGGTGGCTCCAGAAATTTTACAATTCTCTTCTTAAAGAAATAGAAAAAATATCACTGGAGGGTGTACAGCCCATAATTCTGTGCACATCAGGTGCCAGGGTTCATCTGAAAAGACTCATAGAAAGAGTTCTTCCAAATGTGGCAGTAATATCTTTTTCAGAAGTTATACCGGAAGTGAGGGTCGAAGCCAGAAGTATGGTATCTATAGAAGAAGGACAGAAAAATGTTATAATTAATGCATAATACATGATGTGTGATGCGTGATGCGTGGCAGGTGACATCGCTTCACGCTCCTGTACAGGAGGTACGTCTGTGAAAGAAAAAATTCTTATAGTAGATGATGAGCCCCAGCTCTGCAGTTTACTTGAAGTAATATTAAAGGACAGTGGTTATGAAGTTACAACTATTCAGGAAGCGCCTAAAACTATAGAAACAATAAGAAAAACAGGCAACCCTGACCTGATCATTCTTGATGTGGTTATGCCTGAAATGACAGGATGGGAAGTTTGTGATAAAATAAAAGAAAACCCTGATATGGCACATATACCGATAATGTTTCTCACTGTCAGTGCAGATAGCAAGGACGTAGAGAAAGGATTTACACTTGGAGCAGAGAGTTATATGTGCAAACCTTTTAAGCCCATGGATCTTATAGAAAGAATAAAAAGTATTATAGAAAGAAAATCGTAGCACATAAAGAAAGGATTCTTTGTAATGTCATCAGCGAAATACTGGAAGGATTTCAAGGAAAAAGGATGTCGTAAGGCAAAAGAAGCATTGATCCTGGAGCATATCCCCCTTGTAAAATATATTGCCCATAGAATGGCAATCAATCTCCCGGGCTATATAATGATAGAAGATATAATTAATGACGGAATACTCGGATTAATTCAATCTATAGAAACTTTTGACACTTCCAGGGAAACGGATTTCAGGGCTTATGCCAGTTTTCGTATAAGAGGTGCCATACTGGATGCACTCCGTTCTTTTGACTGGGCTCCGAGATCCCTTCGCAGAAAGTCCAGAGAACTCAAAGATACTTTAACACAGCTTGAAGGATTACTTGGCAGACCTCCTACTATGGATGAAGTGGCAGAACATTTACGTATAAATATAGAGGAACTGGATAAATTATTAAGCAATCTCGGCAGTACTGCAGTTTTATCCCTTGATGCATGGCTTTCAAACAGCGAAGACGGTAAAACCTTTAAAGATGTTTATCAGGGAACAGAACTTTCTCCTGAAGGTGTTTTTGACAGAAAAGAATTTGTTAAAACCATGGGCAGTGCAATCGATGAACTTCCCGGGAAAGAAAAACTGGTTATAACACTTTATTATTATGAAGAACTTACTTTAAAGGAAATAGCAAAGGTTCTTAATCTTTCGGAATCTCGTATATCACAGCTTCATACAAGGGCAGTACTGCGTATTAAAGGAAAACTGAAAGACTATTTTTCTTTTGAAGATAAAGACCTCGATAAAAATGTTATTCAGACGGTGAAGGGTAATGAAGATGCTCAAAATTTTAATCGTAGATGACATGGCTGTAAGCAGATTGATTTTAAAAAAAATGCTTCTCAAAGAAGGATATGAAATCGCAGGAGAAGCGGAAGATGTATATGATGCCGTAAGTAAATATGAGAGTTTAAAACCTGATCTTGTCATTATGGACATAGGTTTACCGGGGAAAATAGACTCTGTTAAAAAAGAAATATTAAAGACAGGGGGAATAACAGCCATAAGGGAGATAATAAAATCAGACAGAAATGCCAGAATAATAGCCTGTACCGCCATGAACTATAAAGAAATAGTAATGGAAGTTCTTGCTTCCGGAGCAAAGGATTATATACTTAAACCTGTTGAACCGGCCAAACTTATAGCAGCTATTAAAAAAGTTACAGGTGAAACGTAATGCGTGAGTCGTGAGACGTGAGTCGTGAGTCGTGATGCGTGATACGTGATGCGAGGATAATAATTTTTCTGCCAATTTGCCGGAGTTGTTTTTCCTGCGGTACTTACTAATTATCCCTTACTTTTAACATGGTAAAGGTTCCTTCTTTTATATTACAGGAAACATTTCCGTTACTTTTTACAACTATGATATTCCCCTTTACCTGTCCTGTTATATAATCTTCCTCAGGTGACACAAGTCCCGAGCATTCAAGGATAAGATTAAAAACTTTCGTACTGACTTTTCTTTCTGTAAAAAGGGTTTCTTCAAAGGAAGAGCCTGTAAAATAAATAAGATTTCCTTCTATATATCCTTTGCCTCTGAAACCGCCTTTCAGGTAGTATTCAGGCAGAATATCTATCATTGTTTCACTTTGTTGAACTATCAGATTAAAAGGAAGGGATTCCAGTCTGGACATTTCCGACATAAGCCCCTTCTCCTGAACCTGAAGATCTAAATTTATCTGCCATGAACCTGAAATATCTACTGTTTTGTTACCGGCCCATGAAATATTATAACATGTTACTTCACATACTATTAATAAGGTAAGTAAAAAAATATTTAATCTCTTCATAAATCCCTGCCTTTTATTATATTCATAACAATCCATCATTATTGAGGTGAGCATAAATAATACATATAAACTCTCGTGACGCATAACGCGTGACCGAAGGAAGATTTTATTACATGCTTATGGTCGGGTCAATAAATAGAATCTGACGCTCTCATGGCGAGTTGTTTTAAGCCGTTGGTTGAAGGTTGAGAATTGAAATCGGCCTTAAACTTTCAACCATATAATAATCGCAATGTAAATTCCTGTACATTTGAATCGTTTTATATCCACCTCAATAATTGCCTTTAAAAATTACCTGTGTTATAATTAGCGTGGTAAAATCTGAATTCAAGTAATTATAACATAATTTTATATAGAAGATCAATTTTATACATTTACTGAGGTGAGCATAAATAATAAATATATGCTCTCGTGACGCGTAACGCGTAACGCGTAACGGGAAGAAGACCTTTATTAAATGCTTATGCTCGGGTCAGTAGTTGCAGTTTCTGGTTTTTCAGGATTTCAACCTGTCAACCGGAAGCAATAGATATTCCATACAATTAATAACTATAAAATTAAGGAGTTGTCAGGAAATAACTGCATCATATTTACAGTTTATATCGTGACTTGTAACGCATGACGCGAGGATACCAGTAGTTCTAATAATTTGCCAGAGTTATTTTTCTTACAATCCTGAGTATTAAGGTGAAACATGGACAACAGGAGTATATTCGAAAGGGTTAAAGATTCGCTTGAAGAAGTGGCTTCTATGCCACATGTAGCAGCAAAAGCTCTGGAGCTTTTAAATGAAGCAGAGCCATCTGCCGCTGTATTAAGTAAAGTATTTGAACTTGATATGGTACTTACCGGCAAACTTTTAAAGATAGTTAATTCAGCTTATTATGGATTTACCAAACAGGTCACTACAGTACCTCAGGCAATAACAATTCTTGGCCATGATAATCTAAAAAGTATTCTTATCAGTACAATAGCCTTTGAACTTTTCAGCAAGGGTAAAGGCGGGCTTATCCCCCCGCAGGGTCTGTGGCTCCACAGTCTTGGAACTGCATCATTCTCCCAGGCCCTGGCAAGGGAACTGCATCTCCCCAAGCCTGAAGAATATTATATAGTCGGTCTTCTTCATGATATAGGAAAACTTATACTGGATCAGAATATGCCGGAAGAATTCAGAAATGTTATGGGAATAGTAAAAGCCAGAAGGCTTGCCATATATGAAGTGGAAGATCAGATACTCGGCATAAACCATTCAGATATCGGTCATATGGTAGCTGTATACTGGAAGATCCCTGAAAAAGTGGCTATGGCAATAAAATTTCATCATATCCTTTCCCACTGTTCCGATAAAGACATATTACAGATGGCTGCCATAGTACAAATGTCAGACTTTTTCTGCAATCTCCAGCATATAGGTGACAGTGGTAACATAAAGGTTTCTCTTGTACAAAAAGAGGCGAAAGATGTTGTTAATCTGGCACCTGATGTAAAACAGAAGATAATTCAGGAAGTAAAACAGGACATAGAAAAGGCAAAGAGTTTTTTTGAAATAAGGTGAGTCGTGAAAAGTGAAGAGATACCTTACCCGCGTCACGCGTTACTCGTTACGATTATAGTGAGTCGTGAGTATCAGGAGTACAGGGTAATATAACCGATCACCGGTCACTGTAATAACCGGTCACTGAAATAAATTATTTAGATAAATTGCCTTTACTTAATTTTCATCTAAATCTTTATTTTACGCCATTAAAAATGAAAATTCCTATACCTTTAAATTGGAGAACAGATGCATGGCAACTTATTGTCCTACGTGCGGGAATGAAAATTCTCCAGATACGGAAAGTTGTAGTTACTGTGAAACTCTTCTTGCCACAAGAGGAACTCCCCATGGCATATTATCCCCTGGCTCAATTATCAATGGCCATTATAAAATCAATGAACTTATTAAAGTAGGAGGTATGGGAGCTGTCTATGTGGGATACGATCTGGATGAAGATAAAATTATTGCTATAAAACAGCTTTTTCTGGCATCCGGGAATGAAGAAGACCAGTTTCTTGTAAGCAGATTCGAGAGGGAGGCCACCTTGCTGACCGGACTGGATCATCCTAACCTTCCAAAAGTAAGTGATTATTTTAATGATTATGATAATTATTTTATGATAATGGATTATATAGAAGGTCCTGACCTGGAATGTATATTAAAAAAACATGGGAATCCCGGATTATCTGAGATCGAGGTCATAGACTGGTCTCTGGAAGTCTGTTCTGTCCTGAAATACCTCCACAACCATAATCCCCCCATACTTTACAGGGATATAAAACCATCAAATATTGTTATAAGAGATATAGATAAAAAAGCCATACTGGTCGATTTCGGTCTTGCCAGAACTATTGAGAACGGTATGTCTGCAGGGAAAACCGCCATAGGAACCGTAGGATATTCTCCACCGGAACAATATGAAGGAAGACAGAAACCTCAGAGTGATATTTATGCGCTCGGAGCCACTCTCCATCATCTTCTCACAGGTAAATTTCCTGAAATCCCTTTCTATTTTGATCCTGTGAGAAGCTTTAATCCCAGGATATCCATACCTATGGAAAAGGTAGTAATGAAAGCCCTTGAGCATGATTTAAACAATCGTTTTGCTACGGCTTCCGACATGGAGAAAGCTCTTCTATATGTAAAACAGAACAAAGACCTCTATCTATATAAACCTAAAGAGAAGAAAAAAATAGAAGACCATGAAATTGAACTGAATGAAATAGGCCAGGATCCTGAATTAAGTAAAGGTCATTCGAACCTGGGGGTTCTTTATGCCAGAAAAGGTTACTACAGTCATGCCAGAAAAGAACTGAATAAATCTGTCAAACTCAATGCCGGTTCGGCAGAAGCTTACTCAAATCTTGGCTATGTCTGTCTCATGCTTGAAGACTATGATAAGGCAATAGAACACTTGAAATATGCCATAAAACTGGATAAAACCCTGTCTGTAGCTTACTGCAATTTAGGAGTGGTTTACAGCAGAACAGGTCAGATGGATGAATCCATAGAACAGTTCAGAAGAGCACTCCAGATCGATCCCCGTCTTGCAGAAGCCCATATTAACCTTTCCCATATATACGGAGCTAAAGGCAGATATGATAAAATGATAGAGGAATGCAGGAAAGCAATAAAGATAAAACCTGACTCTATGGAAGCCTATGTAAATTTTGCCTATGCCTGCGGGAAAGCAGGTATGCCTGAAGATGGTATAAGAAAACTGGAGAAGGCATTGCTTTTTGATTCATCCAGTGCTGTAGCCTTTTCAAACCTGGGAGTTCTTTACGGAGAAGTAAATAAAAATGAAAAAGCCATAGAATGTTTTAACAGGGCAATTTCCATAAAACCTGATCTTGTAGAAGCTCATTCCAATCTGGGTGTAATTTATTACAAACAGGGCGATTACAGTGCGGCAAAAGATAGTTTTAAGAAATCAATTATGATAGATCCCGGGTTCACACAGGCAAAAAGTAATCTGGCCCATTTTTCCAGGGAACAGAAATTAAGTAAAACCGAAGCAGAAGAAATAAGAAGATTGATAAATGCTTCACCTGAAGAAATAATAAGTAGCAGGCTGGAGTTTTCTCCCAGTGAATTGCCTTTCATGAAAGACGGAGGCGAAGAACTGACAGGAATTTTAACCTATGAAGAAGAAGAGGATAATAAAGATAAAAAAAGAAAGATTGAGGCAGAAATAGCTCTCGATTCGAATGACTCTGATAAATATATCAAACTGGGAAATCATTATCTTGAAACAGGTGCTGTCGATGATGCCATAAGGCAGTATCAGCAGGCTTTGCGTATAAAATCATCACATGCTGAAGGACATTTTTATCTTGGCCTGGCCTATGAAAAAAAAGGACTTCATGTACTTGCAGAAAGCGAATATAGAAAAGTAATAAAGTTAATGCCGTCACACTTCAGGGCTCATTTAAATCTTGGTTCCATACTTTTTGACAGGGATGATATTGACGGTGCTGTAAAACATTACCTGAAATCCTTAAATGCCGGCGGAGATATGCATGAAACCTATTATAAACTCGGTCTTTGCTATAAGAAAATGGGGAAAATCAAACAGGCCATAGCAGCTTTTGAAAGTGCTATAGAAAGAGAAGCTAACAGAGGAGAAATTTATTTCAACTTCGGTATGATTTACTATGATAATAAAGAACTACATTATAAAGCAGAAGAACTGTTCAAGCTGGCTATAAATAAAAAACCCGATTATGCAGAGGCTCATTTATATCTGGGAAATATTTATTATAAAAAAAGAAAGTTATCCGAAGCGATGGAACAATATAAAGAAGCGATTGATTTAAAAGAAGATTACGCCATAGCCTACTCAAATCTCGGAGCAGTTTACAATGATTTTAACATGCTGGATAAGGCCAGAGAATGCTATTTCAGAGCAATAGAAATAAATTTCGACCTTGCAGAAGCCCATCTTAATCTGGGAGTACTCCATCAGAAACAGAAAAATTATGAACAGGCCATTAAAGAGATGAAAATTTATATGAATATGTCAGACGGAAAAGATATTGAAGAAATCAGGAAAAGAATAGGTGAAATGGAAAAGAAATTGAACAGCGAACAGTTCGTGATGGGTGAGAATCGTGACGCGTAACGCGTAACGCGTCACGGGTAGGTCGTGATGCGTGATGCGTGATGCGTGATGCGTGATGCGTGATGCGTGATGCGTGATGCGTGATGCGTGATGCGTGATGCGTATTTAATCCCAGGGCGTTTAATTAAACGCCCCTACTCACCCTTCATTCTTCACTACTCACTACTCGCCCTTCGTTCTTCACTTTTCACTTTTCACTTTTCACTTTTCACTACAAACTTACACTTTTCATTCTGCCATTTCTTCTGTCATAAAATTTCAGGAACCCGTATTTTCTGAGATGGAGAAAAAGATCCTTTGTAATTACAACATCTTTTTTACAGTACTCAATTATTTTATCCATCTCTCCCCTTTTAAACCACTCTACAGATTGAAGGCCGTCGGCACTTTTTTCTATATTCAGGGTGCTCCTGGCAAGTTCATTCAGACTTAATCTATGTCCGAGTTTTTTATAAATCTCTTCAAGCATATCAAAGGTAGGCAGAGAAAGAAGGGAAAAATTCTCCACATATGGCTGTATGACACGGTAGTCAAATTTTTTAATGTTAAAACCGACTATCAGCGTGGCTTCCTTCAGCTTATCTATAAGGGAAGGTATATCTTCTTCTCTGTAATGATAAAATTTATCTTCTCTGCTGCTGTATATTACAACGATAGCTACTTTCATTTTTTCTATATTATTCCAGCCGCCTACATCTTCTGCAAGAAACTGTGTTTCCACGTCAAGATATATTATCTGTTCCTCTATTTCTTCGCCTCTGTTTATTTTTTCCACTACAGATTTTATATGGACACAATCTCCTTCTTTTTTATAGATTGAGCAGGTACATTTATGACTTTCAAAGAGATCATCTGAAACAGTAACAGTATATGTTTCTCCTTCAGGGGATTTTACAAGAAAGATATTTGAATTTCTGCTATTTTTTTCTACATGAAAATTATTCATTATTTACTCCCGAATATTTTGTATATCATATAATCACAGTAACAAATCACTTTCTGTATTACTTCCATAAAACCTGCTTTTCCCCTTCAATAAATTTCTTTGAGGTATCTATTTTTTATGATATAATTATGTAATACGTAAGC
The DNA here is from genome assembly GCA_040217695.1 of Vulcanimicrobiota bacterium. Lineage (GTDB taxonomy): Bacteria > Vulcanimicrobiota > SpSt-956 > SpSt-956 > JAKJGF01 > CALARM01. The sequence continues at coordinate 31,901 of JBEHWO010000017.1, forward strand.
AGTGATTATTCATCTTACCGTGTTAAAGTCATCCTCGCGTCACGAGTGACGCGTCACTATAAATTAAGGAGGAACAGTTGATGAGTTTTGACATCAAGGTATGTCCCTCTATGATAATGAGGATAATTGAATTTAAGACCAGAGTGAAAGATAAGTTAAAGGTTGGTGTGGAATTAAATAGAAGCAACAGAATAGATGTGGATCTGGAGGAATTGATGAAAAATCTGGATGACCTTGAAAGTACCTGGAAAGAGCAGATGGGACTTGAATAATTTATCTATGTGCTTAACAGTCATAATTAAGGATCCCGTCACGCTCATCTGTTACGGGTCATGATGCTGAATATGTCTGACAGAAATACAGTAAAAATCAACGAAATCAATAAAATAGAGACTATACCTGCACTTATTGGGGACGAAAAGATAGAATTTTCTCAGGATGGAACAATGCTACTTGGAATTGACTCAAGGAAAAGCTTTAAAGTATATGATATTGAAAAAAAATCTGTCATAAGAAGCTATTACACCGATGATTGTATTGACTGCACTGATTTTTCACCTGACGGTAAATTTTTCGCATCCCCCGGATCTTCTCTTCCGTCCTCCATAAATGTATGGTACACAGAAGATAAAAAATTACTGAAAACCTTTGAAGGTCACTGCGGATCAATAGATTCTATATGTTTTGCATCAAATGAAGCTTTTATATCTCTTGCAAATGTAGAGATTGGCCGTACGGCAAAAGTAGAAATAAAAATATGGGATCTTCTCCGTGGCAGATGTGTCCGCACTTTTCTGGAAGCCAGTTTAATAAAGGCAAAGAAAATCTTTTCTTCACCGGACGGAAATTTTTTAATAGTCATATATCCCCGTAAAATAAAGATTTTTTCCAGTTCTACAGGAGATTTTATTGCGGTTCTGGAAGGACTTTATATGAATATAGACACGCTCAGTTTTTCACCTGATGGGGAAAAAATGGCAACAATAAACAGAAAGAACAAAATAAAAATATGGAAAACAGACAGCGGTAAGCGTATCAAGGAATTACAACTGGAAGATAAGATTGAAATAAAACAATCCGGTTTTTCACCTGATGGTAATTCTATAATGTTTATAACGATTCCTGATAATAAATTCAGAATGTTTGATGTAAAAACAGGTGAGAAATTATTTGAGATGGAATTAAACGGAGAAAGTGAAATCGCAGGTTTCTGTATCTCTTCCAATGGCAGGTATCTGGCAGCCCAGTTTAAAGGAGAAAAAAGCTTTACCGTAATTTATGAAATAATCTGGGAAGGAGAAAGTACAAAAGTTTTCTCTGATTTTGAAAATTTTCTTGCCTCCGGGAAAAATTACCTGAAACAGGGGATACTCGACAGAGCACAGGAAAATTTCAAAAATGCTCTATCAATAAAAGGACAGGAAGAAAATCCTGATGTTCTTGAAGCTATAAGGATCTGTGAAACAAGAATCAAAGCAAATGCTTCTCTTAAAACAGCCGATGATTTCTTCAAAAACAAAAGCTATGAAAAAGCAGAAGATATATACAGAGAACTCATTAAAATTGAAGAACTTGATGCAAGGGCAAGGTTTTTAATTTCCGATAAACTGGAAGATATAAAATTACTTCGCAATGTAAATGATTTCTCCAAAATTTTTCGTATGAATAATATAAAAGAAGGAGAAGATCCTTTATTACCTTACGGAGTATATTTTGTTCTCTATAAAGAAGATACAGGAAAATTCCTGAATTACACCAGATATCTATCCAAGGTTACGGAACTGTCTGCAGAGATATGGAACATGTCGGGATACGCGTATTCTGCAGGCATGAATTTCTATTCTGCTCTGGAAAGTTTTAAAAAAGCTCACATACTTGAACCGGAAAATAAAGGTTATCACAGAAATTATGCATGGTCCCTTTATTATAACGGAAACTATAGCGATAGTTTTTATGAATTTAAAAAACTCTATGATACAATAAAAGATGATGAAATCTTAATAGATATGGCCGTAGTAATGACAGGTAAAGACAAAAGTCTCACTACTGCTACAGACACATTTTTAGAAATACTCGGCAGAAACCAGGGGTCTCCAAGGGCCAATCTTTATCTGGGCGAATTACTTACGGGAATGAATGATTTCTTTCCTACTTTTTTCAATGCTTCTCCAGATAGAGAGAAATCTGAAATATACCTCAAAAAAGCAGAAGAACTTGCACCTCATCTTTTAAGAATAAAATCGTCCCTGAAATATTCTTCTTCTATATTTAAAAATTTATCCGAAGAAGAAGGGGAATATAGTGACAGAGATTTTTTATCTCTTCTCTATAAAGACTCTCCAAGAGGAAGAAACTGGTCTGTCCTGGAAACATATCTCGGGCAGCATCAGAGCAATGTAAGACATATTGAATTTTCAAAATCAGGTAATATATTTCTGACTATCGGCGAGAAAAATGACAGGATTTTTTATTATATATGTCAGGAAAGACGATGGGTGCCAAAATCACTGGATCTTGAAAAAACAGGGATCTCTTCCATAGCTCTGTCAAGGAAAGGGGAATATATGGCTCTGTGCGGGAAAGGAGAAAATATACATCTGTGGAACATGTGTGGCGGAGAATATAAATTTGTAAAGACATGGAGATCCCTTCAAAAAAATATAAACAGACTATTTTTTATTAAAGGAGGAACACAGCTTTTTTCTGCAGGAAAGAACCAGATACTGAAACTATGGGATGTTCAGAGCGGTATTTGCCTTAAAACCTTCAAAGAAGACTGTTTTCATCTCTCCTGTATAGATATTTCTTCCGATGAAAGAAAAATTGCCTCCGCAGATACAGACAGAACCATTAAATTATGGGATATAGAAACAGCAAAATGTACAGCTACATTCTCCAGGCATTCTTCTCCTGTCATATGTGTCAGATTTTCTCCTGATAATAAATTTCTCATTTCTGCCGATAATGATGGAGAGGTTAAATTCTGGAACATTGCCGACGAAAAATGTATCAATACCATATCAATGGAAGATAAAATAATGAATATGAAATTTTCTCCCGATGGTAATTTCATTTTTATATCAGGCAAAGAAATATCTGTCTGGAATTTACGCAAAAATTCCAGAGAAACTTTTGACTTTTTTGATAAAGGAATTACTGCAATGGCAATATCTCCCGATGGCAATATCTTTATAACAGGTGATCACAGAGGAGTAGTGAAAACATGGCACAGGTCTGTCATAAATGAACAGAACTACAGATATTATCATACCGGACATGACCTGATAAAATTTAACAGTTTCTGGAAGGAGAAGGATATTCGTTTTGAATACAAGGAAAAAGAAAATGAAAATAATTTGAAGCCGGAAAAGCAGGAAATTTCTCAAATAGAGTTGAAAAATGATAAAGAAGAAAAAAGAGTTTTTGGAAAAACATGGGATAAAGTAATGACGTTTTTCACGAAACAATAGAATCGTGACGCGTGATGCGTGACGCGTGACGCGTAAATGGATAAACATTTATATGAGAATCGTGAAGGGTGAAGAGTGAAGGGTGAAGGGAGATAAGTTCTCATTCTTCGTTGTGACCACCCGGTCATGGTTGTCGTATAAACCACTTAATAAGAATTGTTCTCGCGTTACGCATTACGCGTCACGCATTACGATTTATAAGAGAGGAGTATTTTAATGAAAGAAAAGTTAAAATCTTATTTTGAGGCAAAACGAGAGGAAATAACAGAATATACGATTAACCTCCTTACCGATATGGTAAGGGAAAAAACGGTAAATGCAGGAAAAGAAAGTTTGAAAGATTTCCCCTATCTTACAATACCGGGGGAAGAAAGCAAGGTTTCTTCGATAGTTATAAGAGAATTTGAAAAAATGGGTATTCCCTACGAAGTGAGAGAACTTGTAAAGGGCAGAGCAAATGTTACAGGCTCCTATGGTAAAGGTAAACCTTCACTTCTTATAGGCACTCACATGGATGTAGTTCCGCCCGGAGACGGATGGGATACAGATCCTTTTGAACCATATGTAAAAGACGGTAAAATATATGGCAGAGGAGTTCTTGACAACAAAGGACCTCTTGCATGTTCTCTTGCCACCATGAAGATATTGAAAGAACTTGATATTCCTCTCTCAGGAACATTTATGGTTGCTGCCATAGCCAGTGAAGAGTTCAGGGAAAAAGGTGAAATGGATCCCGGTATAGAGTTTTTAATCAAGAATAAATATCTTACTCCTGAATATGCTATAATACCTGATATAGGCGAAAATATGCAGAAAATTGACATAGCGGAAAAGGGGCGTCTCGTAATAAAAGTTACCTCTACAGGGAAACAGGCTCACGGGTCAACACCGGAAAGAGGTATAAATGCAGTATTTATGATGAATGATTTTCTGACACAGCTAAAACATTATGAACCATCATATGAAGTGCATAAATATCTCGGCAAACCAAGTCTTAACCTGGGAGTCATCAAAGGCGGAGCTGCAGCAAATATTGTCCCTGCAAAATGTGAAGTTCTCCTGGATATAAGATATTTACCCTGTCAGACAGCAGAAGGTATTGTTGAAGAGTTAAAAGAGCTTTCCGGGAAGGTTGAAGGGGTTTTTGATTTTACTATAGAGCAGTGCAGCCGTCCCCATGAGATAAAACCTGATAATATTTTGATAAAAGTAATACAGGAAAATTCAAAGAACATTACAGGTCTCACACCTGAACCTTTCGGTATGGGAGGAGGCACCTTTGCAAAATCATTTAATCTTGCAGGTATCATAGCAGTAGGTTTTGGCCCCGGAGATGATTTCGCCTTCCATGTGGCAAATGAATATGTAGATATTAAACAGCTCGTAGATTTTTCACATCTTCTTGGCGCAATCGCCATAGATCTTTTAAAGTGAGTAATGAGCGGTAGGGGCGAATTATGTGTTCGCCCCGGTGAATGGTGCGCAGGGGCGTTTAATTAAACGCCCACACAGAAGTGCTATCATGCATCACGCGTTACGCGTTACGCGTTACGCGTTACGAATTTTAACGGAGGATGATTTTATGAGTGAAGAAAAAGTTGTTAAACTTAAAGATGGAAGAATAAAATATATAGAAACAGAAGAAGGTCTTTATAAATTTAACTATACAGATGATAAAATCCTGGATCATATCATATGTCCCGATGAAGGTAAATATGAATTTTTTTATGACGAAGACGATGATCAGATGATAGATTATATAGAAACACCATACGGAACTTTAAATTTTTATTATACCAGAACAGGGAAAACAGATTCCATAAAACTGGAAAGCGGAGAGGAATTTGTCTTCTACTATGATGACAGCGGAGATGTTCAAATAGAAGTCATAGGAGAAATAGACGAATTTCTGGAAAAGGAACTGGGTATGTTCGGTATAATTTAGCTCGTAACGCGTGACGCGTGACGCGAGAAGAGCGACCTGTTAATTGCCTTCAGGATTTCTGAGCCTGAAGGCTTTTAATATTTTATATATGATAAAAGCATATAACGGTACATGAATTAACTGGGAAAAAAACCCTTCCAGAACTTTAACTGTAAAGAAATTTTGCCCTGCCAGTTGAGAATAAAAATAGGGCATAAGAATGATTTTTGTCATAAACTGCCCTGTAAATATGGCAAGAGTAAGATACCAGAAAGAGGGCATCTTCATATCTTTATTAAAAGGTAAGAGAAAAAGAGCCGGTATAAAACCTGTAAGGGCAGATGTAAGGGTAAAACCCGGATGATAAGGTTTACCGAAAGAATTCAGGAAATAACCCAGAATATCAGACATACCGCCTACTATGGCACCTGATACGGGACCGAAAATTATACCTGATAATATGATAGGAAAACCATGGAAAGTAATGACTTTTATTTGAACATTAACATACCTTGCAAGTATAATCGTAATGGCAATAAATAGTCCGAGATAAACAGTTCTCTGTGTGGCGGTAAAGGTTTTCATAAATCAGTGACCGGTGCTCAATGCTCACTGATCGGTAAAGATCAATGAGCACTGATCACATATTACCCTTTTAGTAATTTTTTAGCTAATAATACTGCATCTGTGGCATCTTTTCCGTAGCCGTCAGCTCCTATTTCATCTGCAAATTCCTGATTAAGAGGTGCTCCTCCTACTATGACTCTGACTTTATCCCTGAGGCCCTTTGCCTTTAAAGCAGAAATAATTTCTCCCATTTTTACCATTGTTGTCGTAAGCATGGCCGAAAGTCCCAGAAGATCAGGCTTTTTCTCTTCTACTGTTTTCAAAAATTCTGCTGCAGAAACATCTGCTCCGAGATTAAACACTTCAAAACCGGCACCTTCAAGCATCATTGACACCAGGTTCTGCCCTATATCATGAAGGTCATCTTCCACTGTTCCCATTACACAGAGTCCTACAGGTTCCACCTTTTCTTTAAGCAGATGAGGTTTTAACATGGTGAGACACTCCTTCATGGCAGAAGCAGACATCATCATCTCAGGAACATAGATTTCACCGGAACTATATTTCTCTCCTGTCACTTCCATTGCTTTTATCAGACTGGCAAGTATTTCTCTGACATTTATCTCTTCTTTCAATAATTTTTCAGTAATTTCCTTTGCCTCATCTTCAAGGCCTTCTTCTATTTTCCCTTTCAATTCTTCCAGGTGAGATGTCGCCTCTTCCTTCTCTCTGACTTTTTCTCTTGAAAACTTCTCTCTTCCCGTGAGAACAAGGGAAGTTTTAAGGGTTTTCACCAATTCCTCATCTGAAGGATCTGTTATGGCTCCGTCAAGACCTGCCTCTATCATCATAGAAAGATAGGTTCTGTTGAAGAGTTTTCTGTCGGGAAGACCGAAGGAAATATTACTCAGGCCGCATATTGTATTTATACCGGCGAATTCCTTCTTAAAAGCTCTTACAGTTTCAAGGGCAATTCTGCCTGCTTCACTGTTGCTTCCTACACCGAGTATAAGAGGGTCCAGATAAATTTTATCTTTTTCTATGCCCCCTTTAAGAAGTTCCCCTGCAAGTAATCTTGCCTCTTCCATTCTATCTTTTACCGTAAGGGGCATTTTATTGAATCCGCCCAGAGGAAGGGCCACTACGGAACAGTTATAATCTTTTGCAAGTTTTATGAGTCTTTCTCTTTTGGATTCATTTGTTATGGAATTTATCATGGGAGGGATTTTACATAATTTTATCCCTGCTTCCATGGCTTCCTCATTCGGAGTATCAATTGCCAGAGGAAGATTGGCTTCACTCTGAACTATATTTATAAGCCATGAGAGATCTTCAATCTCAGACTTACGGCTCATGGCAGCATTTACATCTATAAATGTGGCGCCACACTGAAGGCGAACAAGTTTACGAATATACTGTTCATCCCTGCTTTCTATGGCTTCTTTTACTTTTTTTCTGGTTGAATTTATCAGTTCTCCTACTATAATCATTTACAGTTCCTCCATGCATAAAAACTTTCTGTATTATATCATATTTCCGGGAGAAAAAATATATTTGCCTCCAACTTCAGTAATTGAAAAGATATACTCTATATGTTATATTTTACCTATGAGCATACCGAGATTTTACATAACAGAAGAATATATAAAAGACGGATATATAAGAATCGAAGGGTCTGATTTAAAGCATCTCGTAAGTGTCCTTCGCTGCAGAAAAGGAGATAATTTCAAAGTTTTTGACGGTTCAGGCAGGGAATATACCGTAGAAGCAGATGAAATAAAACTAAACAGACTGACAGCCAGGATAATCAGAACAGATTGTATTGACACAGAACCTTCTTTACCTTTAATACTCTGTCAGTCTATCCCGAAGGGACAGAAGATGGATTTTATAGTGGAAAAAGCTGTCGAAATAGGAGTAAAAGAGATACAGCCTCTTATAACTTCCAGAAGTATTACCTCGATAAGTCCTCAAAAAATTGAAAGATGGAGAAAAATTGCAAAATCTGCCACTCAGCAGTCAGGAAGAGTTAAAATGACAGAGATAAAAGCACCTGTCACTTTCAAAAGCTCTCTGTCTCTTATAAAACCCGGAGACCTTGGTCTTTTATTTTCTCGCAGTTCTGTGTCTCTGAAAAAGATTTTAAGAGAAAAATATGAAAAAGGTGAAAAA